>JAQVOR010000030.1 GCA_028702535.1 Bacteroidales bacterium | reverse complement strand
AAAAAAAACGAAGATTGTTGATAATATAGCAATCTTCGTTTAATGTTTTTTCAAAAAACTAGTTTTCAAGTATTTCTGGGTCAACTAAAATTCTTCCACAATATTCGCAAGGAATAATTTTTCTACTAGATTTTATGTCAATTTGTCTTTGAGGTGGAATTTTGTTAAAACAGCCACCGCAGGCATCACGTTCAATAGTAGCAACCGCCATTTTGTTAAGAACATTGTTTCTTATTCTGCTATATGCGTAAAGAAGTCTTGCTTCTGTTTTAGTTGCAATTGTCTCGCGTTCTTTGTTTAGTTTTTCTTCGTCTTTTTTTGTTTCGGCAATAATTTTGTCGAGTTCAGATTTTTTGACTTCTAGGTCTTTATATCTTTCTTCAAATTTTATTTTTGAATCATTAACAATAACGGTTTTTGTCTCAATGTCTTCGGTATGTTCTCTGATTTTTTTGTCGCAAAGTTGAATTTCGAGGTTTTGGAATTCAATTTCTTTTGTTAAAGCATCGTATTCACGATTATTCCGCACATTGTTTTGTTGTTCGGTATATCTTTTTATAAGAGCGTCGGCCTCTTTTTTGCCATTTTCACGTGCAGTAATCTGCGATTGTGAGTTCTCAAGCTCAGTTTCAAGATTTTTAATTCTTGTTTCGAGTCCTTCAATCTCATCTTCTAAGTCTCTAACTTCGAGAGGTAATTCGCCTCTCATAATTTTTATTCTGTCAATCTCAGAATCAATAAGTTGAAGCTTATAGATATTTTGCAACTTCTCTTTAATGCTCTGTCCTGTGATTACAGTTTTTGTTTCTTTTTTTGCCATCTCAATAATTTTTTATCGGATTCGTATTTATTTTTGAAAAACGGACTGCAAAGTTAGGCTTTTTTTTCATAATAATATCATAAAAAATTTCTTTTGTGAATTGTTCGCTTTCAAAATGTCCAATATCAATAATTAGTATCTTGTTTTCTGTTAAAAAATAATCGTGATATTTTATATCTCCACTAATAAAAACTTGTGCACCAGAATTGATTGCGGTGTTTATAAATGCTGCCCCACTACCTCCACAAACAGCAATTTTATTTATTTTTGTGCCTAGTAGTTTACTATGCCTGATGTTTTTGATGTTAAATTTTTCTTTTAAAATTTCCAAAAGTTCTTTTTCCTCAAGTGGCTTTATCGTTTCGCCAGTCATACCTAATCCAGCTTTCCCCCAGTTATTATCAATCGAAAAAATGTCGTAAGCTACCTCTTCGTATGGGTGTGCCGATAGCATTGCACTAATAATTCGTGATTCAAGATGTGCTGGAAAAACCATTTCTGTCTTAATTTCAGGTTCGTAGTGGACTACGCCTTTTTTTCCTACATAAGCTGTTGTATTTTCTCCAGCTTTAAAACTCCCATTTCCTGAAACATTAAAACTGCAGTGATTATAATTTCCGATTGATCCAGCACCTGCCTCAAACATTGATAGACGAACTTTTTCAGCATGCTTTTCGGGTATGAAAACTGATATTTTTTTTAAAAAATTCTTTTTTGGCGATAAAATATTGAGATTTTGTAATCTCAACTTTTCACATATTTTGTAGCTAACGCCCTTCTCAACAGAATCAAAACTTGTATGTCCACAGTAAATCGAAATATCGTTTTTTATAGCTTTGATAATGCACCTTTCGACATAATCGCTTCCAGTAATTTTTTTTAGTTTGCCAAAAATTAGTGGGTGATGTGATACAATCATGTTACATTTATTATCAATAGCCTCGTCCACAACATCTTCGGTAATGTCAATACAAAGCAGAATGCCAGTAATTTCGGCATTTGGGTTGCCAATATTTAGTCCAGTATTGTCGTAATCTTCTTGTAATTGTGGTGGTGCAAACTCTTCTAAAGCGGTAATGATTTCTTTTACATTCATATTATGACTATAATTCGTTTTTGATTTCATTTAGCACCGATTTTATCTCTTCAAGTTTTTTTATCAATTCAAAATTATTTTCGGTTTCGTTACGATTATCTTTGAGTTTCTTTTTTGCACCGTTTAAAGTCATTCCTCTTTCTTTGACTAGATGCCAAATAAGATGAAAGTTTTCAATGTCTTTGGCAGTAAAAAGCCTATTCCCTTTTTTGTTTTTTTTAGGTTTGATAATGTCAAATTCAGTTTCCCAATATCTAATTAGCGAAGTGTTTACATCAAACATTGATGCGACTTCACCAATTGAATAAAAAAGTTTCTCAGACTTATTATTCTTTTTTTGCATGATTGAAATAATTTTAGTCAAAAATCACTAAAAAAAATCAGAATACAAAATAATAAGTTCTTTATTTTTTTTTATCACTGTCTGCTAAAATTTTGAGATTTCTATCTTTGGTCGAAATAACGTAACTGTTTGTCATTTCGACCGAAGGGAGAAATCTCATTATTATATAATTTAATTTTTGATTTTTATCGGACAATAACATTTTTTTTATTTTAATATTGTTACAAGGTGTGATTAATAATTTAATTGTATAGTTTTCTTTGGATATTGATTAGGCGTTTTGTTAAAAATCACTATCCATATATATTGTTAATATCCTGAAAATGAGAAAACTCAAAGGCATTTTACTTAAAATTAAAAAAATATATTAAAAAAATTTGGAGATATGAATTAAAAAGATGTACATTTGCAAACCATTTGCGAGAATAGCTCAGTTGGTAGAGCACGACCTTGCCAAGGTCGGGGTCGCGAGTTCGAGTCTCGTTTCTCGCTCTTTTTTTTAAGAGACATAAATATTAGTGCCCGGATGGCGGAATAGGTAGACGCGCTGGACTTAAAATCCAGTTCCTATTATTGGAGTGCCGGTTCGATTCCGGCTCCGGGTACAAAAGCAGAATTTTTAAATTCTGCTTTATTTTTGTTTGTAAACATTTTTTTACTTTTATGGTTTATTAAACTTATTATTTAAAATTATAAATTATTATGGAAAATTTAGATCAAGTTTATATGTGGATTGTGCAAAATGGAATTAAGCTTGTTGGAGCGGTTGTTGTCCTTGTGGTGGGCTTTTGGATAGTTAAAGTGTTTGTGCGTCAGATGGTTAGGCTTATGAAAAAACGAAATGTCGATGCTGGCTTAGTCTCTTTTTCTAGAAGTCTTCTTAGTGTTTTACTTAAAATTATGATAGTTATCTCCGTTATGGGGATGGTAGGTGTTGAGATGACTTCGTTTATTGCTGTTCTTGGAGCAGCGGGGCTTGCTGTCGGTTTAGCTTTTCAGGGTACACTTAGTAATTTTGCTGGCGGAGTTATAATACTTCTCTTTAAGCCTTTTAAAGTAGGCGAGTTTATTGACGGACAAGGGCATGCAGGAACTGTTAAAGAAATTCAAATATTTAATACTGTTTTGACTACGCCTGATAACAAAGTTGTTTTTATTCCAAATGGTGGATTAGCAACTGGATCTCTTACTAACTTTTCCCGTCAGGAAACACGTAGAGTAGATTGGAAAATCGGCGTTGCTTATGGTGAAGATTATAAAAAAGTTCGCGAGATTATTTTAAATATTTTAAATGCTGATAATCGAGTACTTAAAGATCCCGAAGTCTTTATTGGACTTGGTGAAATGGCCGACTCATCTGTAAATATTATTGTAAGAGCTTGGACAATAACTTCTGATTATTGGAGTGTGAGTTTTGATGTGAATGAGAAAATTTATGAGACATTTAATAAAGAAGGTATAGAAATTCCTTTCCCACAAATGGATGTCCATATAAAACAATAAATATAACGATTATTAATTCTAATTTTATTTTATGATGTCAAAAATTAAATTTTTTGCAACTGTAATATTGTTGCTTTTGTTTTCTTTTTACCTAAGGGCTGAAGAAGTTCCTGATACTGTTAAAGGATGGAAAACTGGAGGTGTATTATCTTTAACTGGTTCGCAAATCTCATTTACTAATTGGGCTGCTGGTGGCGAAAACTCTGTTAGTGTAAATAGTTTTATTAATTTATTTGCAAATTATAAAAAAAATAAAATGACATGGGACAATACTCTTGACTTGGGTTATGGTCTTATGCGACAAGGTTCGGACGAAGATGTGTTGTATTATAAAACTGATGATAAAATTGACTTTTCATCAAAATATGGACGATATGCATTTGAACATTGGTATTATACGGGTTTAGTGAGTTTTAAATCACAGTTTACCGAAGGGTTTAAAAAAGCTACCGATACGGTCAGAATATCAAACTTTTTGGCTCCTGGATATGTAAATGTTTCTATCGGTATGGATTATAAACCTAATGATAATTTTACATTGTATATCTCACCATTTTCTGGTAAAATTACTTTCGTAACTGACACTATGCTATCAAATGTTGGTGCGTATGGTGTTACGCCTGGCGAAATTGTAAGATATGAGTTTGGTGGATATGTAAAAGCACAGTTTAAAGCTAAATTGGCTGATAATATTGCTTATACTTCTAGACTCGAATTGTTCTCTAATTATATTGAGAAACCACAAAATGTTGATGTGAACTGGGAAAATATTGTAAATTTTAAAATCAATAAGTTTTTTAGTGCAAATATTCATATTACAATGCTTTATGATGATGATACAAAAATTAATATCTATGATGATAATGGTGATTTTGTTGGAAAAGGGACTCGCTTGCAAATTAAACAACTGTTTGGGTTAGGAATTACATATAAAATATAATCGCAAAATACTGCATAAAAAAATGTCCGATAGTAAAAATTCTAACTATCGGACATTTTTTTAAATACTATATGATAATAAATCCTGATTTAGTCGCCATAAGTAGTTTTCCTGTTAGCTCTTCATCTTCGTGTTTTTTTGTAGCATCCTCAATGTCAATGATTTTTGATAAAGATTTGTCGATTGTAAATGTATGTCCCTCTGGAATATAAACTTTGATTTTTAGGTTTTGTGCTCTGAATCTTTTAGAGTCGATAATAAAATACGGGTCAAAATATACGATAGAATCAGTAATATTATAATTGTACTTGATTTTTTCAAGATTAATTTTTGCTTCTTTGCGATTCGCCCCACGGGAGTAATATATAAATTGTATTTCGGCACAGGTATCGGTTCCGATGTGAAAATCAATTTCGGGCAGAGATCTTAATTTTCCTTCTTCTGGCAATATAAGGTGCTGATTTATATAAAGATGTATGTCATCTATGTTGTCGATGTCATCTTCATTCATAATGATATTATCAGAAAATTCGGAACTTAAATTAAAAGAATAATTTTTACTGGAATCGCATGGTATATAAGCATGAACATTGTTGTTGTCAACTGATCTAAATGCTGCTCCAATATTGAGACTGGTAAGAGCAATAATAATGATTGATAAAATCCAGATCATAAATGTGCCTATGCTTAAATATTTGTTGCTTTTAATGTTAAAGAGTAGTATTAATCCCCAATAAATTATTGCTAACACTGGTATTATGCAAAAAACGAGAATACTAATACTTAAAAGCCAAGCTGTTGCACTATTAGTAACATATTCGAGTAATCCAGGTAACCAAATCATGCTAATAAAATCGTTTGTAAAATAAATGTTTTCTTTGCTGACGCTAATAAGCCCGATTGTTAAAGCCACTATAACAAGTGCACCTCCTACCAGAAATGCTACGCCGATAATTTTACCTAAAACTCGGGCAGTAATACTTAGGAAGTTTAAAAATGCTTTGCCTATATTATTTAAAGTATCACTTGCTTTTTTTGTGTCAATATTTTTAAAGTTTTTCTTAAGATTATCATATTCCTCTTTAACGGTTTTCTCAATGTTTGATAGGTTTACTTTGTCGCCTTTCATTTCTATTTTTTCAGCAGTTGTTGTCGCTTCTGGTACGGCTATCCAAAGTATCAAATATGCTATAATACTAATTTGACCTATAAATAAGAAAATTAAAAACAAAACTCGCCATGTTGTTGTGCTAATGCCCGTATAATGGCTTAACCCTGAGCAAATTCCCGCAAGTTGTTTGTTCTCAGAGTCTCTGTATAATTTCTTTTTTGCTTTTTTCTTTTTGTCTGTAGATTTTGTCTCACTTGATTGTTCTGACATATCTTCGCCTGTAATGTCTTCTACATTACCGAGTATTAAAACAACTTCTTCAACATCTGTTATGTTAATGACTTGCTTATTTTCGTTTATTCTCATGTTAAATATTTCGGCTATTCTTGCTTCGATATCTCTAACAATTTCGTTACTTTCTTCGAGTTTGGCAAAATGCTCTTCGAGTTTACTCAAATAAAGACTTAGCATTTTGTAAGCATCTTCGTCAATATTGAACATAAAGGAGTTTAGGTTGATATTTACTGTCTTTTTCATATTATTTAATTTTTGTTGATTTTAACATATTTATTGATTCTACTAATTCTGTCCATGATTTATCTAATTCATTAAGCATTTTTTTTCCTTTTTCGGTAAGACTATAGTATTTTCGAGGTGGTCCTTGGTTGCTTTCTTCCCAACGATAGCTTAATAGTTCAGTGTTTTTGAGCCTTGTTAAAAGCGGATAAATCGTACCTTCTACAACAATCATATCGGCTTCTTTAAGTTGCTGAAGTATGTCGTTGGAGTAGCAATCCTGCTTTGAAAGGATGAGTAGAGTGCAATATTCTATCACTCCTTTTCGCATTTGAACATTATTATAATTTATATCCATAATCAAAAATTTAGTAATTGACACTGCAAAGATATGCAAAATTTTTAGTACAGTGCAATGCAAAGTACTAAAAAAATGAAAATAATTCAAAAATAATTTTGTAGTTGAAGGGAAGTGTTGTTTGTGTTTGCTGGTATGTCTGGTTTTTCGGTGTGTTATATCATTTGTTCAAAATCTTCTTCGGAGATGATTTTAATTCCAATTTTATTAGCTTTTTCTAATTTTGAGGGTCCAATATTATCTCCTGCAAGTAAAAAATCTGTGTTTTTTGATATTGATGTTACATTTTTTCCGCCATGTTTTTCAATTAAATCTTTTATTTCGTCGCGCGAGTGTCTATGGAATGTTCCAGAAATAATAATTTTTAAATCTTTAAGTTTTTCAGATAGGTTTTCTTCTTCCTGGATCTCGAAATTAACTCCTGCATTCATTAGTGCAGCAATAATTTTAATATTATTTGTATCCTTAAAATATTGAATAATGCTATCGGCAATTCTTTCACCAATTTCATCGACAGACATTAGTTCGTCTTTAGTTGCTTTTGCAAGATTTTCGATGTTTTTAAAAGCTGAAGCAATTTTTTTTGCAACAGTTTCTCCTACAAATCTAATTCCAAGAGCAAATAATACAGATTCGAAAGCTGTACTTTTAGATTTTTCGATACTATTAATAATATTATCGGCAGATTTTTCAGCCATTCGTTCGAGTGGGAGAATCATTTCTTTAGTCAATAAATATAGGTCTGCGGCGTTTTTTATTAGTCCATTATCATAAAATTGTGCAATAGTCTCTTCGCCGATACTATCTATATTCATTGCTTTACGCGAAATAAAGTGTTCGATTTTTCCTTTTATTTGTGGAGGACAATTATTTGAGTTTGGGCAATAATGTTTTGCTTCGCCTTTGATGCGTATTAGTGTGGCTCCACATTCGGGACAATTGGAAATAAATTGAGTGGGAGAGGAGCCTTGTTCATGAATTTTTACTCCAACAATTTTGGGAATAATCTCGCCACCTTTTTCTAGATATACCATATCACCAACTCTAATATCGTGCAAAGCAATTTGATCTGCGTTATGTAAAGATGCTCTTTTTACTATTGTTCCTGCTAATAGAATCGGTTCTAAATTTGCCACTGGAGTTACTGCTCCTGTACGTCCTATTTGATAATCGATACTAAGTAATTTTGTTATTACTTGTTCTGCTTTAAACTTATATGATATTGCCCATTTAGGCGTTTTTGCAGTGTAACCAAGTATTTCTTGCATTTTGAAAGAGTTTACTTTGATTACAATTCCATCGATATCATAAGCTAAATTGTGTCGTTCGCTATCCCAATAATGTATATAATTAAAAACTTCGTTGATATTGTTGCAAAGTTTTGAGTGTTCCGATACTTTGAAGCCAGCATCTTTTAATAGTTTAAGACTTTCAAAATGAGTATCTGCGGGCAAAGATTTGCCCATCATATAATAAAAATAACAATCAAGTTTTCGTTTTGCAACTTCTCGGGAATCAATCATTTTTATCGATCCTGAAGTTGCATTGCGAGGATTGGCAAATGCTGCATCATTATTCTTTTCTCTTCGAGTATTTAATTCTGCAAAAACTGAATGTGGCATTATAATTTCACCTCTGACTTCAAATTTATCTGATATTATATTTGCATCTATCGATAGTGGAATACTATTAATAGTTTTGATGTTTTCTGTTACATTATCTCCTTTTGCACCGTCACCTCTTGTAACAGCACGTGTAAAAATACCATTCTCAAATGTAACTGAAATTGATGCTCCGTCAAATTTTAATTCGCAAACATATTCGGGTTCTGTTTCAAGCTCTTTTATTACACGATTGTGAAAGTCGTTAAGATCTTCTTCCGAATAGGTATTACCAAGCGATAACATTTGAAATTCATGCTCTACTGTTTCGAATTTGTTGGTAATATCACTTCCCACTCTCTGGGTAGGACTGTCTGCCAATTTATATTGCGGATATTCGTTTTCTAATTTATTTAGCTCTTCGAGCATTTTGTCAAATTCAAAATCTGTTATGCTTGGCTGATTAAGAACATAGTAATTGTGGTTATGCTTGTTAAGTTCTTTAGTTAGTTGGTTTATCCGCTTTTTGACAGTATCCATTTTTGTTATTTTTGAAAATAATATAGTATTATTTGGTAAAAATAGTAAAAAGTTTTGAAGATTAATGCTTGTTTAAAGTCCTCTCAAAAGTTTTATTGTACAATATTTATATTTATTCAATAATAAGCTTAAAGAAGTTGCAGTTTGTATTAGTTTCAAGTTTTAAATAATAGATACCAGAAGCGTATTTTTCAACATTCAAATTAAGCATGGTGTCATTTGTGTTTTGTTGGTAAATACTTTGTCCGAGAGAATTAATCAAACCAATTTTAGTAATAATATCTTCGGATTGAATTGTAACAGAGTTTTTTGCAGGATTAGGATAAACTTCTATTCCAGTAATTTTGTTTTGAGTAGCATTTACAGGGTATAAAACTGTTAAATTTATGGGTATTACGACTGTATCATCATTTGTAAAGATTTTTAAGTTGCACATGTATTCTCCTGGAAGTAATTCTTGAGTATCAAAACTAAGAGGTATTGCATTTTCCTGTCCTATTCCTAAGTTGCCAGAATTTATGTCTGCACTAATCCAATTAATTTGTGGTCCATAATTTAGTATTTCCAAGCTATCTTCAACAAAATGAGGCTCAACACCATAAATATCGCCTTGTAGTGAGTAATATATTTTCATGTTTTCCTCAAAGTTTTCATTTATGATTCCATAAGCAGTAGCATGCGCAATTTCATTAGGTGTAATTAATCCGTAGTTGTTGCTAGGGTTTTCACCGAACCATGTAAAATTAGCACCATCTCCAGGGGTGCCGTTAATAATATGCAGAGTATCATCAGATTGGTCATAAAAATCTGTTATTGAGTCTATCAAAAATCCTTCAGGAAAGTTTATAGATATTTCATTTAACCATTCGCTGTCTGTTGACACGTTTTTTGCATAAAATGTCCAAGCCACTGTGTCGCCAGCGAAAAAACTTTGTGCAGAGCAAGTAATATTAGAACCAGTAATATTACGGTTTTTCCTTATCCATGGTAGATCGTTCATTATTTCTAAATTGTAGTTAATTATTCCTCCACCAAGATTCGAAATGTAAATTGTATCACTTGCTGTCTCATTAGGATACATTGTTTTATTTATCTCCTCCACACTAAGTGTAAGTAAAGATGGGGCATCATATATTGAGGGAAACTCAATTAAATCAATCCAAGCACAATCTTGGTTTGCAGCCACAGAAACGTCTTTGTGGTACACCCATTTAAAGTTATGAATTCCTGCACTAATAGCGTATGTTTCTTTTCCCCATTCAAGAATCCCATCCCATCTTTGTTGTTCTACATCATCAATATAAAATGCTAAGTAATCCCAATTGTTATTATTTGGATCATCTTCGCAAGAAACTTTTCTGTAGAAACTAATATTACCTGCGGCAATAACTTGCAACTCTATTTCTAAAATGGAGTTTTGATTATCAGTTATATTACCCGATTTAAGACAATAAGTTCCTTCATAAGGCTCAATATCTGATATAAACCAAGGTGAATCTCCTCCATTATTCCAATTGTATGATTCAAAACCACCTGTTTCCCAATCCTCCAAAATTTGACCAATGCTTACATATCCGATAATATCTTTTTCGTATCCGTTTGTTCCTGTAATATGGAAGTTTAGTACTGCTACATGTCCTGGTAAACAATCGGTATCGGTTGTGAAATTAAAATATGCATTGTAAGATAGGCCACTTTCCATCATTCCCAAATTGGCTGTGTTTTGGTTTATTGTTAAAAAAGGATCTGATGAAGTAACTAAAATTTGAATTTCATCAATATCTGCTCCACCTTCATTTGCAAAAGTGTAAAGTATATCGCTAGTTTCACCGATGTCTAATCTGTTATTATCTAAATCGTCAACAAAATACTCAATTAACTTAATATCAGCAGTATAAACTGGATAGATAATGTCAAATTCCCAGATGTTTTGGTCGCTATTTGCTGTTAGATGAAAAATAATTTCTTGTTCGTTATAAAAGTTAAAATTCAAATTAAAATTCATTGCAGCATTAATTTGTGACTCCTGTTGAGGATTTAGTGTTCCGACCAATTCATAGCCGTCAATAATTGTTACATTAGGATTCGTGCACGACAAGGAAATACTTAGATTTGTAAGAGGGCTTTCGGTCGCATTTCGCAAAATTAAATTCAAATTTACATTTTCGCCCCATTCTATGATATTGTTGTTAGCAGTAATGATATTGTAATTTATTATCAATCCTTCGGTGGATATAGGTATGGATTTTCTGTTAATAATTCCTTTGGTATCCGTTATTTTAAAATTTAAAGGGTGTGCCAGAATTTCTTCTGTTGGTATTCCTGACAACAATCCGTCTTGGGATAGTGTAAAGATTTCTGGTACGCTCATTGGCACAAATTCGTATCCTGTAGCTGTGATATTTTCTACTCCACCACTTTTAGGAGTTAAGCTAAAATTTGTTAAATTACCTAATGATAAACCTGAAACCCATACTGTATTTGGATTTGGTAAACAGTTGTTGTAATAAATTGTAATTTTTCCGTTGCTTTCGATTTTAAGTGAAGCATCAATTCCTGTTCCTACCCATCTTATTATATAGTAGTTTGGATTTGATACATAATATGTATTGCAAGTTGTATTTGAGAAGAAACTGGCAATCCCTTTTCTATTCATAAAGCTGACAGAGACATTACTTAAATCATTGTTATTGTACGGAAATGAGTATGTTTCTCCAGAGAAGTCGATATATCCTTTTTTACTAAGATAAAAACCCGTATAAGTTTCATCATAATAATTGAATTCAAAAGGTAGGTTTATATACGTTCCGCTCAAATTTGTGGTTGCTTGTGTTGGTGGGCTTATTGTTTCATTTATTTGATAATCGGTGTCAAATTCCCAGCGATATGGAGGAGTACCAGCTTGAGCTTGCATTTGATGGGAGTATTGATGATAAACATTTGCATTGGGAAGAGTGCTAGTAGTAATTTCGGGTTTGCTAAATGTAGGTGTATGTTGCACACTAACACTTGTTACATTATTTTGAAGTATTATTTGGTTTGTTTGTGTTGATGAATGCTCAACTGGGCTTCCTGACGAATAATCAATTACTGAAAAATTCATTATTTTTCCAGATCCTGATCCATCAGCATCATTTTCTAAAACCTGAAAAAAGAATTTACATGGTGTTCCAGATTCAATAATATCTAAAAAAGGAGTTACATCTAGACCAAATTCTATGTGTTTATCTTCTTCTTCTGTACCTCCTTGCATATAATAATTACCTCCTTGATAATCAATAATTGGAAAACTCATGTAATACTCAGGTTTAGTATCCGATATATTTGTGCTAAAACCTGTCATTATTTTTATCCGTCCTCTTTTTGTGTAATTTAGATTTATTTTATACGTCAGCATTGGTGAGTATTCTTTAATTGCATAAAGAACATTTGCAGTATGACTCCAGATACCTCCTTCATTTGAGGCGAGTGCTAAAGTGCGGTACATCATCCAGCCATCATAAGGACTACTATAAGTATTATTCATTTTAAAAGCACCAATTTCCCAGTCTCTTACATCAATAATTCCATCTCCATTGAGGTCAATATTGTTGGTATATTGTCCATCTCCGTTATAATCCCACTTAATAGAGTCGTTATAGCCTGTTATCGACATTGCATGGTTTGCAGAGGCTCCCCATGACACAACAACTTTTTCTCCTGCGTGTTCGGTGCCAACTGGCAGTATTGTTGAAGGATTTTGATGTTGCGAATAAAAAAACGCTACTCCACCGACATCAGAACCATCAAGATGATCGTTTATCCAGTGTTTTAAAGTAAGAATTCCTTCTTCATCGGCACAATTAATCGCATAAGCTTTGCTAATACGGTTTTGCATTCCTTCATAATATGCATCGTAACCCGACATAAAACGTTTTCCACCGCCAAAATCATGAGTGCCGCCATAAATTTCCATATTAGGATTTCCAACTGTTTTTAAAACTATCATACTATGATGGTAACTTGCACCATAATATCCGTTACCTCCATTTTCCCAATTCCAAGTAAAATGTGTTGGGTATTTATTTGCTGTAAGAGTACCGTCAAGTTCCCTGACTCTGTTTACTTCATAAGTAAAACCGATGCCAACACATGCCGCTTGTCCGCAACTCATACCTCCTTGCAAAAATAAACCTGGATAACAAGATTGTGTGGTATTATCCACTTCGTGAGGGATAGACTTAGTTTTGTAGTGCATCGGTAATTTTAACTCAGGTAAACTTGCAAGCTCAATTTGTTGTTTAACGCTTAGTTTTGTTCGCATCAGTTCATAAGAATTTATATCTTTTTGAGAAAATACCAAGCAGTAAATAGGTAAAAATAAAAATATGATAATGAGTCTTTTCATGAGCTTAAATTAGTTTTTAACAAGTTTTTTAATAGTGCGTTTGCCGTCAATATTTATCTTTATAAAATAAATACCTGAAGTAACATTGGATGTATTAAAAGTGTTTATTTCTGAATTTGTTATTTCATTGCTTATAATAAGCTGTCCATAGGTATTATATACGCTTACGAAAGCCTGTTTAAAATTGGTTTCATTTAATTCAATAAATATAATGTCATCTGTAGGGTTTGGATATATTTTTATTTTAGTATCTGTAAAATCAATATCGTTTATGTTTGTTGTTATATCATATTTTGCGGTATGAGATATTCCATTATTATCAGTAAGTCTTACTCTAATTGGATAGTGAGATAAACTACCGACAGAATCGCATAAATAGCCTGCTTGATTAATGCTTAAACCTTTGGGGATTGGGTATGGTTTGATTGTAATCAGGGAATTTGCTGGTGGGATATTATCTAACCAAGCAATAATATTATCGGATTGATGCCCATAGCTAAGTCCAGAAATATTTGAATAAATATTTCCTAATGCAGTATAACCATAAACAAATTCGATAGTCCCGTCAGAAATAAGATTACAACCAAACTCAACTTTTGTCCAAGGTTCCGACCATTGATCTGAGCATTGCCATCTTATTTTAACTGTATCTTGAGCGTATTTATACCAAATTCCGTCTCCACTTTCAAAATGGTTTGTCAGCACGTTGCGAGATAATGGTGCGATTATTTTTTCGTTAATAAATAATGCTTGCAGATTAAACTTAAACTGTGTCCAAACACTTGTTGTTGCGAAAGGTAAAATATAGCCATCAGAGTGGATTTTAATTTTATTTGTTTTGTTATTACCAAAAGGAAAATCGAAAGGTAAGTCTAAAACTACGGCATCATCAAAATCCTCGTTTGGTGTTAGTTTTGTGCCATTAAACTTGTCGAATTGTCGTGTTGAATTTGTTTTTTCGAAATATGGTAACAACTCCCACTTGTACGGAGCTGTGCCACCTTGGTACTGGATTCCGTACCAAATTGGAGAGTTCGCACTTAGTAAAGGTATATTTTGAGTTAAAATTTTTGGCGCATTTAATTCTGAAACATTAACAATTATATTAGCAACTGTTTGTGAGTTATTTATTATTTCGGTTGTTGTATTATGCAAATATCCTGTTACTTCTGTACCTGAATAGTCTAATATTTCAAACTCAGTTATTTCACCATCATAATTATTGTTATCATCAGATTCGTTGATAACTATAAATATTTTAGCTTGCTTTTCGGTGCTGAAATATGATAGTAGTGGTGTTATGTCAAGTCCAATTTCAATAGTTTTTTCAGCTTCGGTATTACCGCCTTGCATATATTTATTGCCACCTTGATAATTAATTATAGGGAAATCTGTAATATATTCCCATGTTTGAGCTTCGGGATTGCTAGTAAGCCCAATTTTTAGTTTTATTCTTTCTCGACAAGTATGTTTTATTTTTATTCTTGCTGTGAGTAGTGGAGTATAATTAATTGTTGGCTGAATAATATGGACGTAATTATTTAATATTCCTCCGTTTGGGTAAGCATCTGCCATACATTTATACATTATCCAACAAAATCCGTCGCCTTGCCAATCGGGACCGTTACCTTCGGCAAGTTTTAAACCCCCTTTTTCATAATCTCTAACATCAATAAGCCCATCGTTGTTAAGATCGATGTTGTTTGTGTATAAACCATCTCCGTTATAATCAAAGCAGACATTATCGTCATATCCTACAATTGTGCGAGCATGTTGAGCATCGTCACCACATTTTGTGATTACATAAGCACCTGCATGAGGTGTGCCTGGTGCAAAATGAGTAGCTCCACCAACCTCAATATTGGCGAGAAATGTAGCAGTACCTCCATAATATTCTGATCCAAAATTGTCGAATATCCATGATTTTAAATTTGTAAGATCAGACTTAGTTTTAGTGTATATTTTATAATAATTTTTTACTCGATTGTGCATTGCTTTATAATATTCTTCGTATCCTGATAGCCACATTGAACTATCTCGAATTAGGTCTGCTTGGCTATCTGACATCTTTGGTACCCCAAGTTCCTTCATCATTTCCATGCTTATGACATAATTGTCACCATACCAACCATTGCCTCCATTTCCATAATTCCATGGAAAATAAATCGAAAACTGATTTTCAGAACTTGCTGAACTGATGTTTTTCATTTTGTTGGTTTCAAATGTCATCATATAATATGATGCTGCTACTTGATTGCAAACCCAATGTGTTTGTTTATAAAGCGGAGGAAAAAAGGAAGAGCCTGATAAATCAAAACTCGTTGGAAGTGCCTTTTCGTAATAATCACTTGCTTCATCTGTTAAACGAATATAATCTTTCTCAATTACATAAGTTGTTTGGCTAATAGCTGAAAACCAAAAAAAGAATAGAGAGATAATTGAAAAGATATATTTCATTTAGTAAAATTTTAATTTATATTAAACGGATATTGCAAATAACAAAAACCGTTTGAAAATATTTTAATTATGCTTTTTAACAATTAAAAACCTTTTTAATTTGTTTGATTGACAAAGTTAATATTTTTTTTATGCTGTTTTCTGCAATTTACTGTTTTTTTTAATCATTTATAATAATTTTGTAAAAAATAATACTTCTGAGATTTGATGGACTATAAACTAATATCTGAATACCAACCAACTGGAGATCAACCGCAGGCAATTAAAGAGTTGACTAAAAGAATGTTTGAAGGACAAAAACATCAAACTTTGCTTGGTGTTACTGGTAGTGGCAAAACATTTACTATCGCAAATGTGATTCAGAACCTTGGTCGTCCTGTTTTGGTATTAAGTCATAATAAAACGCTTGCTGCACAATTGTATTCGGAATTTAAGGAGTATTTTCCAGATAATTCTGTTCAATATTTTGTTTCTTATTACGATTATTATCAACCCGAAGCATATTTACCTGTTACAGACACATATATTGAGAAAGATTTGTCGATAAATGATGAGATTGAGAAACTTAGATTAAGTACGACAAGTGCTTTGCTTTCGGGACGGCGTGATGTGATTGTAGTAAGTTCTGTTTCATGTATTTATGGTATAGGGAATCCTGATGATTTTCATTCAAATACTCTCGAAATTAGTGCTGGACAAAATTATGGACGAGATATCTTGTTGCGGCATTTGGTTGATTCTTTGTATTTTAGATCGGATATCGATTTTAAACGTGGAAGTTTTAGAGTAAAAGGAGATACGGTTGATGTTTTTCTCGCTTATCACGATATTGCAATGAGAATAATTTTTTGGGACGATGAGATTGAAGAAATATATTCTTTTGAGCCATTTTCGGGAGAAAAGATCGAATCGATTGATACTGCTAATATTTATCCAGCAAATATTTTTGTTACTACAAAAGAGAGGATTAAGGAAGCAATAGTTGAAATACAAGACGATATGATGGCTCAAGTTGAGTATTTTAAGAGTATCGGAAAGCCTCTCGAAGCAAAAAGATTGAAAGAACGTGTAATATTTGATCTTGAAATGATTAGGGAGCTTGGTCATTGTAGTGGAATTGAAAATTATTCGAGGTATTTTGACGGTAGAAAACCTGGTACTCGCCCGTTTTGTCTTATTGATTATTTTCCTGACGATTTTATTACGATAATAGACGAAAGTCATGTTACAATTCCTCAAGTTGGTGCAATGTACGGTGGGGACAGGTCGAGAAAAGAGAATCTTGTGAATTATGGTTTTAGATTACCTGCGGCAATTGATAACAGACCATTAAAGTTTGCAGAATTTGAAAGTTTGATGAATCAGATAATTTATGTAAGTGCAACGCCAGCGGATTATGAGTTAAATAAATCGGAAGGTATTGTAGTTGAGCAAGTTATACGCCCAACTGGGCTTTTGGATCCGGTAATTGAAGTTAGACCTTCCGAAAATCAGATAGACGATTTAATGCACGAGATTAACATCAGAGCAGAAAAAAATGAAAGAGTTCTTGTTACCACTCTTACAAAACGAATGGCTGAGGAACTTACAAAATACCTTACAAAATATAAAGTGCGTTGTCGATATATTCATTCTGAAGTTCAAACTCTTGATCGTGTTCAGATTTTGTCTGATTTAAGAGCTGGTGTATTTGATGTTTTGGTTGGCGTAAATCTTTTACGTGAAGGACTTGATTTGCCTGAAGTTTCATTGGTTGCAATAATTGATGCTGATAAAGAAGGGTTTTTGCGTTCAGAGAGATCTCTAACTCAAACGGCAGGACGTGCTGCAAGACATTTAACTGGAAAAGTGATAATGTATGCTGACAAAGTTACCAAATCAATGCAAAAAACAATTGACGAAACTGACAGAAGAAGAGAAAAACAAATAGAATACAATAGCGAGAATAACATTACCCCGACACAAATTATTAAAGCTCAACGTGAGGGAATAGGACAAAAACAGAAAACAGAACCTCAAAATTATTCAATTGATACAGAAATGAGAATTGCCGCTGATCCGGTTATTAAATATATGGATGCTGATGCTTTGGCAAAAGTTCTTAAAAATACAAAAAAACAAATGGAAGCAGCAGCATCGAAACTCGATTTTGTTGAAGCAGCAAGATATAGAGATGAAATGTATGCTCTTGAAAAATTGTGGAAAGATAGGAAGTAAGGAGTGAGGTTTATTGGTTATGTGTGTGATAATAATTTTTTATCGAAGTGTTCTTACTTTAAAGTTTTTGAACATCCGAACAGAGAACCGAGTTATTTAATGACGATACAATGAGCGTTGGGTTTCCCCCTTAGAGGGGTCAGGGGTAGCGTAGGGCAAATGAACTGAGAACTGAAAACTGAGAACTGAAAACTGTGAACTGTGAACTGTGAACAGATTTCTCCCCCTTCTTTCAGTGCAGTATTCAAGGGGGCTGAGTGATTCGAGGCACGAGAATCGTCTCGAAGTCCCCGTTTTATTCATACACTAATTAAAATTATTCGTTTTGTGATATTCAATAATCCCCTCAAGTGGTTTATTTATAAAAATCAGATGATTGATATTATGTTTTTTTGCAATTGGCTCAATAAATTCTTTGAAGTTAACTGCTATACTACCACAAAATCCAAGTTTTTGAGAGTCGAAATCTTTATAGATTAAAACATATTTTTCAAAAAATCGCTCAAAAGAAATTCTTACAATCTCTTGTAACTGCGTGTCGTAAATGTGGTTTTTTATAAATAAGCAAAAGTTTGCCAAAAACTTATTCGGATGCGGATTACTATATACTGCCGATAGAATGGAGCTATGGTCTTGACCTGTTTCCTCAAGAATAGATTTTGTTAACTCGGGGCTAAACCTTTTTTCAAGATATAATTTAGCGAATACTTTTCCAATATATGCTCCACTGCCTTCATCTCCAAGTATGTATCCAAGTGAGATTGCACTTTTGTTGATAGATTCACCGTTGTACAAACATGAATTTGTTCCTGTTCCTATGATGGCTGCAATTCCTGAATCATTTTTAAAAATTGCCCTTGCTGTACCTAACATATCTGAAAAAATGTCAATTTTAGCATTAAAAAAATAATCCTGAAGTGCATCACGCAGGTGGTCAAAATTGTCCTTGTTACCGCATCCTGAACCATAAAAAAACACCTTTTTGATAATTAGCGAATCCACATTGCTTGGATACGCATCGGCAATAGACATTAAAATTTTTTGTTTAGACACAAAATACGGGTTAAGTCCAATAGTTTTGAATTCATCTAAAATATTGCCAGAGCCGTCAGTTATTACCCAATTTGTTTTTGTTGAGCCACTATCTGCAAAAATATACATACTTATTATCAATTTTTTGACAAATTTAAAGATAATTTTTAGTAAATCTCTCACTTTTTTACTTTTTAAATCTAAATATAGCTTGATTGTAAACTTTTTTTGTTTTTTAACATTAAAATATTTGATGATATGGATTAGATTTGTACTTTTACATTAAGAAAACCAAATATTTTCAGATATGCTATTATCAATAGATTCTTGGTGGGCTTCTATGGAGGTTCTGGAAAAGATTTACTGGGCTTTTGCTCTTCCGTTTAGTGCTGTTTTTCTGATTCAGTTAATAATGACACTCATTGGTGCTGGAGGAGATGGAGATTTTGATGCAACTGGAGATGCCGATTTCGATGTGGATTCGGATGCTGGTATAGGTTTTCAGTTTATTACCTTAAAAAACTTTATTGCCTTTTTTACAATATTTGGATGGACCGGGATTGCTTGTCTTGATGCTGGATTAGGAAACGGAATGACATTGTTCTTATCTATTATTGCTGGTACACTTATGATGTTACTAATGGCAACCTTGTTTTATTTGATTAGTAAACTTGTCGAATCTGGAACAATGAATATCGTTTCGGCAGTTGGCAAAACTGCTACTGTATATTTAAGAATACCTGCAAAAAAATCTGGCGTTGGCAAGATTCAAGTTAATATGCAAGGAATAAAAACGCTTGATGCAATGACAAATAGTGCAGAGGATATTAAGTCTGGCAGTATGGTCAAAATTGTTTCTGTGGACGCTGGTGAGATCTTAATGGTCGAATTATTATAACTTAAATTTATAAAGCTATGGGAGAGTATTTTTTAATCATTATTGTAGTAGTCATAATATTTATTTTTGCACTGCTTATAACTTTTTTTAGACGTTACAAAAGATGTCCGTCTGATCATATACTCGTAATATATGGTAAGGTCGGTAAAGTGGATTCCGAAGCAAGATCTGCTCGATGTATTCATGGAGGTGCAGCTTTTATATGGCCTGTGATTCAAGATTATGATTTTCTTGACTTGAAACCATTCTCAATTGAAATAAATCTTAGGTCGGCTTTGTCTAAACAAAATATTAGAGTAGATGTGCCTTCTCGATTTACTGTCGGGATTACCACAGAACCTGGAATTATGAATAATGCTGCTGAAAGACTATTAGGACTTAGCCAGCAAGATATTAGTAAATTGGCCGAAGATATTCTTTTTGGACAATTGCGTTTGGTGGTTGCTACAATGGATATTGAAGAGATAAACTCAAACCGTGATAAATTTCTTGAAGCAGTATCCTCAAACGTTGAGGCAGAGCTAAAAAAGATAGGACTTAAACTTATTAACGTAAACGTAACAGACCTTAATGATGAGTCCGGATATATTATCGCTCTTGGTAAAGAGGCTGCTGCTAAGGCAATTAACGATGCAAAAAAATCAGTAGCGGAGAAAAATAGAGACGGAGAAATTGGACAAGCCGAGGCTGAAAAAGACCAGAGAGTAAAAGTTGCTGATGCTACCGCTTATGCAAAAATTGGTGAGGCAAATGCAAATAAAGATGAACGTGTAAAAACTTCGGAAGCAAACTCTAAAGCTGTTGAAGGCGAGAATATTGCTAAAGTTACAATTGCAAATTCTAATGCTACCAGACGTGAGCAAGAAGCTGAAGCCGAAAGACTTGCAATTACTGCCGAAAAAGTTAAACGGGCTAAAGCTCTCGAAGATGCCTATAAAGCTGAAAAAGTTGCTGAAGAAATTCGTGCTCTAAGAGATAAAGCTACTCAATATGCTAACATTGTTGTGCCTACTGAAATTGAAAAGCAAAAAATTGAAATTGCCGCTGATGCAATTGCTGAACAGACAAGACGTTTAGCCAAAGGTGATGCAGATGCAATATTTATGAAGATGCAAGCTGAAGGTAAAGGGATGTATGAAATTCTTAGCAAACAAGCCGAAGGATTTGATAAAATTGTGAAAGCTGCTGGACATAATTCTCGTGATGCTGTATTATTGATGATTGCAGATAAATTACCCGAAATAGTTAAATCGCAAGTCGAAGCAATTAAAAATCTTAAAATTGATAAAGTTACTGTTTGGGATAATATGGGCGGTGGAAAAGGAGACGGAACACCAACAACTGCTAAATTCCTTAGCGGAATGCTTGGAGCAGTACCTCCTTTTGACGAATTGTTCAAAATGGCAGGAATGGAAATTCCAGATTATCTTAAAGGAAAAAAACAAGACGAAATCCAAGATGGTAAACAAAATGTAAAACAAGAAGATAAAAAAAATGAAGAACCCCCTTTTTATATAGTAGAAGATCAGAATCCTGAAGAATAAATATAAACCGCCTTATGGCGGTTTTTTTTATTTAGCGATTTAACAATCCCTACGAGTTTGTTAAATAATAATAACGAAAACATTTTTAGAAAAAAACATTATTTTAAAAGGCATTTTTGTATTTTTGCATACTTATAATTGTTCAGCCCAGATGGCGAAATTGGTAGACGCACTGGTTTCAGGAACCAGTGTCCGCAAGGATGTGCAGGTTCGACTCCTGTTCTGGGTACATTCTAAAGTTAGTTTGTTTTGCAGGCTGACTTTTTGTAATATTTAAACCGAGAATTGAGAACTAAATACACTGTCTTCTGTTCTGCTCAATCACTTGCATATTGGATAGGTGATTGAGCGGAGTCGAAATTACCGAGTACACTTATTTCATTAATTCTTTTAGACTTAATTTTTTTACATATTTATAACCAATTTCAAATAGTTCGTCACTATGTTTTGTTTCAAGCATATTGTATTTAGTTATATTTTTAGGCTCAATATACAAGTGACATTTGCTTTTGTTATACCTTATATTATTGTTTAGGCTAATTTGAAATGTTCTAGTAGCAACATGAAATAAATTGTCAATTTTTGTAATTTCTTCGTAAGGTGATATATTAACGCCAATTATTTTTTCACATCTTCTAACTAATGGTCTTATTGGCAAATTGTCAGCAAGTCCACCATCTACGTAATAGGTGTTGTTTATTTGAATTGGGGAAATCAGTACAGGAATTGAGCATGATGCTTGAATTATAACATGCAGAGGACCACAGTGTATATATTCTGCTTTCCCATTGTTAAAGTTTGTGATGCAGATAAAAAGCGCTGTTTTTAATTCTTGAAATGTTTTTTGAGGTATTATTTTCTCAAGTCTTTTTCTGAGGTTATCAAAAGTAAACAAACCGTCTTTTGGCAAATGCATTTTTGTAAAATCTGTAAATTTGGTTTTTTTTAATTGTTTGTAAATATCAGTAGGTTTCATCCCCGAGGCGTAAAGTGCTCCGACAATTGAGCCTGCACTAGTACCAGAGATAACATCAGGGAATATCCCTTTTTCGTTTAAAGCCTCTAAAACTCCTAAATGTGCAAAACCTCTTGAGCCTCCACCACCTAAGGCAATTCCGATATTGTATTTTTTCATAACCTTATTTTGTTCAAAAATACGAAATTATTAAATAACTTGATTTATATCACACGAATAAGTTTTATGAATTGCAAAAAAAAACACATCTTTGCAGCACAAAAATTCATTTGATGGACTTTAAACGAATAATGAAGATATTTTTAATCTGGCGTATTAAACATGTAAGCGATAAAAACTTTATGTTAATACTTGCTGTGATTGTTGGCATAGCAGTCGGATTGGCAGCAGTCTTGATGAAAAATGCAGTGCATTTAGTTAGAGAAGTTGCTGTTACTATTATTGATAGATATTCATTCAGCTATTTGTATATTATTTTTCCGGCTTTGGGTATATTATTGACGGTGTTGTTTGTGAAATATATTGTAAAAAAGAAACTAGGGCACGGTATTCCTATGGTGTTGTATAATATTTCTCGGAATCAGGGTGAGATTGAAAGTCATAATATGTGGTCGCGCATTGTGGGGAGTTCTTTAACCGTTGGCTTTGGCGGCTCTGTTGGTTTGGAAGGCCCCATTGTCGCCACTGGTGCTGCTATTGGTAGTAATATCGGGCGTATGTTTAATTTGAGTTATAGACAAGTCATTTTACTTATTGGTTGTGCATGTACTGGTGCAATAGCTGCAATTTTTAAAGCGCCTGTAGCAGCTATAATTTTTACTCTCGAAGTCATTATGCTTGATCTTACTATGTCGTCTTTGCTTACTCTTTTAATGGCTTCAATGTCTGCTGCATTAACATCATATTTGTTTATGGGGCAAAACTGTTTGTATTTTGTTGAAAAAACAGATTTGTTTGTGCTTTCGGATGTGCCATTTTATATTTTGTTTGGCGTATTATGCGGTCTGCTTTCTGTGTATTTTTCTAAATTGTATCTGTGGATAAATGAGTTTTTTAAAAACTGGAAGTCTAAATGGGCTAAATTCGTAGTTTGCGTTGTAGTTTTAGGTGGCCTCGTGTTTTTATTTCCGAGCTTATATGGTGAAGGTTACGAATCTGTTAATATGGCTCTACAAGGTGATATATCTTATCTTTTTGAAAACACAATTTATGCTGGGTGGGACTCATGGCTTGGAATTATAGTAATTCTTAGTTTGATAATTTTACTTAAAATTTTTGCTACTGGGGTTACATTTAATGCTGGAGGTGTGGGAGGAATATTTGCACCAGCTTTATTCTTAGGAGCAAATATAGGTCTGTTTTTTTCAAAAATATTTAATTCTATAGGCTTTCAAATATCCGAAGAAAATTTCGCTCTCGTTGGTATGGCTGGACTTCTTGCTGGGATTATTCATGCTCCACTAACAGCCATTTTCCTTATTGCAGAAATTACCGAAGGGTATAGTTTATTTGTACCATTAATGATTGTTTCGGCCATAGCGTATTTTACCGTAAAGATTTTTATGCCAAATTCTGTTTATACTATTATGCTTGCTAAAAGAGGTAATTTGTTAACTCATAATGCTGATAGTAATATGTTATCAATGTTGCGTATGGAAAACCTTATTGAGAAAAATTTTCATACTCTCAATGAAGACTCTAATCTGAGAACTCTTGTTGAGGTTATTAAACACTCGAATCGTAATGTATATGTTGTGGTAGATGAACAAAATAATCTTAAAGGTCTTGTCTTTCTTGATCATGTACGGCACATGATATTTAATCCAGAATTTTATGATAATGTATTTGTCCGCGATTTGATGTATATGCCACGAAGTATTGTTGAATTAGATATGAGTGTGAGAGAGGTTGCAGAGATATTTGAAAAGTCAGAGGATTATAATTTGCCAGTTGTTGACAATGGTAAATATATTGGATTTGTGAGTCGTGCAAAAGTCTTTTCAAAATATAGACAAATGCTAAAGCAGTTCTCTAGTGATTAAACTATTCCTTCGCGCATTAAATCATGAAGATGAACCATCCCCACATATATGTTTTTTTCGGTAACAATAACTTGTGTAATATTATTTTGACGTATTATTCGTAAAGCATTTACTGCAAGTTCTCCAGTCTGTATCGTTTTAGGGTTTGCGGACATAATTTTGCAGGCTGTTAGATTGGTTATATCATTTCCAAATTTAGCAAGCATACGTCTTAAATCACCATCGGTAATAATACCAATGACTTCGTTGTTGTTGTTTACAACCGCAGTAGCACCAAGCCTTTTGCTCGTTATTTCAGTTATAATATTTGTTAAACCGTCGTTTTCGTAAACTTTAGGAGTTTCGTTAAGTTTGATAATATCGTCAACTTTAAGATAAAGTTTTTTCCCAAGTGAACCTCCAGGATGAAATTTGGCAAAATCGGTCGAAGTAAAACCCCGATTCTCTAAAAGTGCAATTGTTAAGGCATCGCCAATTACTAATTGTGCGGTAGTACTCGAAGTTGGTGCGAGGTTGTTGGGGCAAGCTTCGGCATCTACACTGGCACGTAAAATATAGTCTGCCGATTTTGCTAAAAAAGAATTAATGTCCGAAACTAAGGCAATAATTATATTCCCATTATTTTTAATTAATGGTATTAAAACTTTAATTTCGGGGGTGTTGCCACTTTTTGATATGCACATAACAATATCGTCTGTTTGCACAATGCCAAGATCTCCGTGTATGGCATCCGCAGCGTGCATAAATATTGAAGGTGTGCCTGTCGAATTTAAACTGGCAACAATTTTCATCGCAATATTTGCACTTTTCCCAATGCCAGTTACAATTAATCGACCTTTTGATTCGGATATTGCATGAACTATATTTGCAAAACTTTCATCAATGTAATCCACCAGTTTAGATACTGCTTTTGCTTCAGCTGCTATAGTCCTTTTTCCTGTTTCGATAATTTTTTGTGTAGTCAAATCCAACATCTTAATTTTTTTTGTGCTAATTTAGTATTAATTTACATTTTAACGTTTCTTTTAGAATTTTATTCGTATTTTTATACATGCTAACATTAAAATCATTTTAATAATTAAAAAAAAATCTTACTTTTGAAATAATAAGGAATTACAATAAAAAAAATGGACAATAAAGAACAACAAATATCGGACTTACTAAAAAAGTTTTTTGGATTTGATACTTTTAAAGGTCTTCAAAAGGAGGTAATCCTAAGTTTACTTGACAATAAGGACAGTTTTGTGCTTATGCCTACTGGTGGTGGCAAATCGCTTTGTTATCAGTTGCCAGCTTTGATGTTAGAGGGAACAGCAATAATTATTTCTCCACTAATTGCTTTAATGAAGAACCAAGTTGATTCAATGCGTGGATTTTCAACAGATAGCGGAGTTGCACATTTTTTAAACTCATCTTTAAATAAAACGGAGATAAATCAAGTTAAGGATGATGTACTAACTGGTAAAACTAAATTATTATATGTCGCACCTGAATCTCTCACGAAAGAGGACAATGTCGAATTCTTAAAAAAGTTTAAAATCTCGTTTTTTGCTGTCGATGAGGCTCATTGTATTTCTGAATGGGGACATGATTTTAGACCTGAGTACAGGCGTATCCGTCCTATTGTTAATGAAATTGGCAGAACTCCATTAATGGCTCTCACTGCAACCGCTACACCAAAAGTACAACACGATATTCAGAAAAATCTCGATATGCTTGATGCTGAAGTGTTTAAAGCCTCATTTAGAAGACATAATCTTTACTACGAAGTAAGACCAAAAGTTAAAGCGGCTAAAGAAATTATTAAATATGTGAAGAATAATTCAGGCAAATCTGGCATTATTTATTGCTTGAGCAGAAAAAAAGTTGAAGAACTTGCCGAAATGTTGGTAGTGAACGATATCAAAGCACTTCCTTATCATGCAGGCATGGATACTGCTACACGATCACGTAACCAAGATATGTTCTTACACGAAGATGTGGATGTTATTGTGGCTACAATTGCTTTTGGTATGGGGATAGATAAACCTGATGTGAGGTTCGTAATACACTATAATATCCCAAAAAGCCTCGAAGGCTATTACCAAGAAACTGGACGGGCAGGACGTGATGGCGGTGAAGGTAAATGCATCACTTTTTACAGTTATGACGATATCCAAAAGCTTGAAAAGTTTATGCAAAATAAACCCGTGAACGAGCAAGAAATAGGAAAACAATTGCTGTTTGAAACAGTTTCTTATGCCGAATCTAGCGTGTGTCGTGTTAAACAACTTCTGAATTATTTTGGCGAGGAAATGCTTGAAGATTGTGGAAACTGTGATAACTGCCTTAATCCTAAACCAAAGTTCGAAGGTAAAGAGGATGTTGAAACGATACTTAGCACAATTATGCGTGTTAAAGAAAGATTTAAAGCTGACCACATCGTAAATATATTAACTGGTACAAAAACCGCTGAAGTCATTACCTACAAACATCAAGAACTTGAGGAGTTTGGATCGGGAAATGAAAAAAATTCACGACACTGGAAAGCTGTTATTCGTCAAATGTTGATACGTCAATTTATTGAAAAAGAAATTGTGAATTATGGTTTGCTTAAAATTACTGACAAGGGGAGAGAATATATAGAAAAGCCCTATAGTTTAATGCTAACTAAAGATCATAATTACGAAGATGGCGACTCGGAGGGTGATGTCGGATTTGGCAGTGGTTCAGCAACAGATACAATCTTATTTGCAATGCTTAAGGATTTGAGAAAAACAACTGCAAAAAAATTAAATCTGCCGCCATTTGTTATATTTAGTGATCCCTCTTTGCAGGATATGGCAATCCAATATCCAATTACAATGGAAGAACTTACTACTGTCTCTGGAGTTGGACAAGGAAAAGCACAAAAATATGGAAAAGAATTTATCGAATTAATCGGTAAACATGTTGAGGAAAACGAAATTGAAAGACCACAAGATTTTGTTGTGAAATCTGTTGTAAACAAATCGACAAACAAAGTTTTTATTATCAAGAATATTGATAGAAAAATGCCACTTGACGAAATATGTAATGCAACAGGTCTGGAAATGTCCGAACTGCTTGACGAAATTGATGCCATTATTAATTCAGGAACAAAATTAAATATCAATTACTATTTGAATTCAATACTTGATGATGATGTTGTTGAAGATATTTATTTGTACTTTAAAGAAGATGCTAAAACCGACTCTATTGATGAGGCAATGGAAGAACTATCCGATACTGGTTATAATGAAGAGGAAGTCCGATTGGTGCGTATTAAATTTATTTCTGAGTTGGGAAATTAACCTGTAGTGTAATTGCTCAGTATTTTAAATCGAAAATATCGCTAAGGGTTTGTCAAATAATCAGTTGTGCTTCATGATAGGAGAGATACTGCAATATGGAAAAGGATGAGTTAATAGAAATACTAAAATCAAAAAGTGCTGATGAACTAGTCGATGAGTTGGCTTTGCTTTCAGTGAATTTTACAGTTGTCCAGGATTATTTTGATTTGAAGTATAAAAGTAAGACAAAGCCTTCAATTCTAAAGAAGTATAAAGACAAAATTGATAAAGCAATATACCCAGATTGGGAATTCAATGAAGGATTAAATATTGATTTAGTAGAATAAATTATCAAAGATTTGTCCGTTGTGATTCCGAAAATAAATGATCAAATGGAATTAGAGATTTATGCTATAGAAGCTGGGAATAAATGTGCTAATGATATGGGGGGCGATTTTGGAGAGGATTATTACATATATTTTGAAGGATTATTTGGGCAAACGATAAATAAACTAAATAGGGCTAAAATGTCCACACAGTTACTTGATAAAATTGATTTAATAATTAATAAAGCATTTGAAGGATATCGGCATAAAGATGCTGTAGGAGATTTATGGGCTGATTATAAGGAGAATAAGTAATAAAAATTGTATTGCAAATTTAAATATACAGAATGGGCTTAAGTTTACATTATAGTGGTAGTTTTAAAGAAAACGCATCACTTTCAAAAATGGTTAATGAAGTAAAAGATATAGCGGAAGTATGTAAATGGAAGTACAATATTTACCAAGAAGAATTTCCAAACGACTATAATTTTGAAAATTCCTATAACGAAAATATTTATGGGATAAGTTTTACACCACCAGAATGTGAAACCGTATCATTATGCTTTCTTTCAAATAGAAAAATGTCAAGTCCAACACATTTGAAATTTTATGGAAAAACAAGTAACAAGCCAGAGCAGGAATACCTTTATATGCTATCCGTAAAAACTCAATTTGCAGGAGTAGAAATACATAAATTTATTATTGAGTTGTTTCGATATTTAAAAAAGCAAGAGTATTTTGAAAATCTAGAAATAATAGATGATGGAAAATATTGGGAAACTGGAGATGAAAACCTTTTACAAGATATTTTTAAGCAGAATGTCGATTTATTGGATAACTTTTCTTTTGCTATTGAGAGTATCCCAATAAAAAATGGCGAATCTTACGAAAAGTATTTTGAGAGATTGATGAACATGATTCGAAATAGAAATCATGATAAAGATTGAATGGATTAGAAAAAGTACGAAAGAACAACAGATGCAGAATTGAGCAAGTCTAAATGCGAGGTTCTGCGATGTCCAGTCGAAGTGAGCTTGCCGAAGTGAAGTTTATTGTTTTACAATCTCTAAAGGTTTAATTGATTTTCCTCCCTTTCCAGTAAGGCTTGTAAAAAACAGACAAAATAGCTGTTGTTACAACATAAATAGGGTAAAAAATTTGTAAAACTGGTGTTAATATTGCTAAATATGCTTGCCCGTAAAATTTGCATACAGGTATCATAAATATAGTGTCAATAAAAGATTTAGCTATGAATGTGAATAATAATATTTGCCAAATATTAGGTAAAAAGAGACTTAGAATCGCTAATAGCACTAAAACTAATGACATTAGTACCAATAGTATTGTAATATACAATGAGAATGGGTTTTTATAACCACTGGTTTTAGATGCCCATCTTATACGTTGAGAGAAAAATGATTGTAAGTTTTTTGGGGATTGAGTTATTACTGTTGCGGCATTATTTTTTAAAAATTTTACCTTCCCATTTTTTGCGGTATGATGTAAAAGAAAAACATCATCGCCAGAGGAGTATTTTTCGTTTAGATTCTTCAGATTTTTTAAAAATATGTTTTTTGTAACTGCATAGTTAGCACCATTACACATAAATGCTTGTTTAATGAAAAAGCCTGACGCTCCGCTACCTGTCATGCTCATAAATTCGAGTTTAAAAAATGGCGAAAAAAATGATTTTGAATTTTGAAAAACAACAGGTCCGCAAAGCATATCAACATTGTATGATAATAATCCGTTTGTCATTATTTGTATCCATTGAGACGGTACTAGACAATCAGCATCTGTAAATAAAAGAACTTCACCTTTCGCATGATTAACTCCGAATCTTAGAGCTGTTTTCTTTCCATACTTTTTATTGGGCAAGTTTAAAATATTGATTCGCTTATCTTTATAGTTAGCTGCAAAATCAGTTGTCTTATCTTCGCTGTGATCATTGATTAGCAATATTTCGTAGTCTCCTTTATAAGTTTGTTGCAGAAGACTTTCTATTGTTTTGTTTATGTTGTTTTCCTCGTTTCTGCATGCGATTATAATGCTGACAAATGGTAATTTTGTTATTGGCAGAGGATTGTCTGTTTTTTTTGAGGCAAAAGTAATCGCAAATAATATAATTGTAAAGCAATATGTTGCCAAAACTATTATTGATATTATAGCAATTGTTATACTCATATTTTATTTTATTACAAAAATAAAAAGCCTGATTAGCATTTTACTATTCAGGCTTTATTATTTATAAAATATTTGTTAATCTAGTTTATGAATTGCAAGCCCTGAGCGTAGTTTAGGTTCAAACCATGTTGTTTTTGGAGGCATAATATTTCCAGAGTCAGCTATGTTAATTAACTGATCCATTGAAACAGGGTACATTGCAAATGCAACTGCCATTTCATCAGAGTCGACACGTTTTTTTAATTCACCAAGTCCGCGTATCCCACCTACAAAGTCAATTCTTTGACTGGTTCTTAAATCTTCGATGCCCAAAATATCGTTTAAAATATATTTTGATAAAACATTAACATCAAGAATGTCAATTGGGTCATCGTCATTATATGTATTTGGTTTTGCATTTAGTTTATACCAGTGTTTGTCGATATACATTGAGAATTCATGTAATGAAGCAGGCTTGTAAATGTCTGTACCCATGTCCTGAACTACAAAGTTTTCAACAATCATATTCATAAACTCTTCCTTGCCGTGTCCGTTTAGGTCTTTTACTACACGATTATAATCGATAATTTTCAATTGATTATCGGGGAAAATTACTGTCATAAAGTAGCAGCATTCTTCTTTTCCTGTTGCATTTGGATTATTTTCGGTTCTTTCTTTGCCAATACGGCTTGCACCAGCAGTTCTGTGATGCCCATCAGCAACATACATAAAAGGTACTTTTGTTTCGAAAAGCTCTTCAATTCTTTTATTTATGGCTGCATCGTTTATTGCCCAAAAATGATGTCCAAAACCATCATCGGCAACAAAATCGTATTCAGGGGCTTGGTTTTTTACGATTTTTTCTACTATCTCATCAATTTCTGGAACAGCTTTATATGAGAAAAATACAGGTTCAATATTAGCGTTTGTGTAATTAGTTAATATCATTCTGTCCTCTTCTTTATCAGGACGTGTTAGCTCATGTTTTTTGATGATTTCATTAAAATAGTCCTGATACCAAGCACAACCAACAATCCCGTGTTGAGTTCTTCCGTCCATTGTTTGGGCATAAATGTAAAATTTCGCCTCTTCATCTTGCACTAACCAATTCTCGGATTGCATTTTTTTGAAATTACTTACCGCTTTTTCGTAAACAATCTCGCTATGAGTGTCGGTACCTTCTGGTAAATCAATCTCGGCACGGGTTACATGTAATAGTGATTCTTTTTTTCCACTAGCCATCTCAGCGGCCTCTTTGCTATTCATTACGTCATAAGGAAGACAAGAGACGTTCTCTACTAATTCCTGTGGTGGACGAAGTCCTTTAAATGGTTTTACTACAGCCATTGTATTTTATAATTTTAGTTAAACATTATTTTTCGCAAATATATGTTTTTCTGAAGAATAAAAAAATGGGTTTAATAACAGATTTTTTTATCATATAGCCGAGTGTTAAATTATTCCTCACTCCCCTCTCTAGCTCACTCCCCACTCTAGCTCACTCCCCACTCTAGCTCACTCCCCACTCTAGCTCACTCCCCACTCCCAAAATTATTGTTGTTGCTTTAACATCCATTCGGCTTCTCTTCTGATTTGAGTTTCAACTGGAATATTGTGGTTTA
>JAQVOR010000126.1 GCA_028702535.1 Bacteroidales bacterium | reverse complement strand
GAACCGAGCCGCAGGCGAGCTCACGACCGCAGGGAGTAAACCCGAAACTCGAAACTCGAAACTCGAAACTCGAACCGAGCCGCAGGCGAGCTCACGAGCGAAGCGAGTAAACTCGAAACTCGAAACTCGAAACCCTCAACCCGAAACCCTCAACCCGAAACTTTTTTTAACCCGAAACTTTTTTTAACCCGAAACCCTCAACCCTAACCCCTACTCCCTCATCAAAACCTTGCGAAGTTCTTCTGGCGTTTTTGGTTTGGCGATTATTCTTTTGTCATTATCCAATAAAAACATTGTTGGTGTTGCATATACATTATATTGTTTTGCGACTACCGATTCCCAAGATTTAAACTCCGAAAAATTAAGGAATGAGAAAAGATTATTTTCATTTACAAACTTTCCCCATTGCTCGGCATCTGTATCTAACGAAACAGCGACAGTAATAAGTTTGGAATTTGAGTTTTCTTTATTAAAACCATCTACAATATCTTTTATATCTAAAATTTCTGATAAACAGTGAGGACACCAAGTTGCCCAAAATAAAACTAATGTGTAATCACTTTCGATACTACTTAATAATAAATTGTCGCTAATATTAAAATTAGGAGCAAAACTGCCTATTTGAATGCCACGAATAGCATCTGCTTTTTTTCTTGCCCAACTAAATTCATCTTCTTGGTGAGTGCCACAATCATCATCATCCACTTTTAAATAATTATCGTAAATACTAATAAAAGCTATTTCTTTATGATTAGAACTAAATGTATTGAGAAAAAAATCGAGGCAAAACATAAAATTAAAATAGTTTGGTTCGGTATAATCTAAAAACTCTTGAGCGGCATCAATTAAAAAAGCGTCGCTACTAATAGGCTGTCCATAATTATCTTTTTTATTGGTTTTTAATTGTAAATAATTTTCCATTTTCTCACTTAAAATATTTGTATGTAAATAGAAATCATTTGCTGGATTAAAATAATCAAAAAAATGAGCAGCAATAATGCTATCTCGCCAAGGATCTGGTTCACGCCAATCAGGATTAAGGGGTTGATAGTAAGCCTTTGCTATTAAACCCGCCTGAGTTTTAGAACCTGGTAGATTTTGAATAAAATTTTCCATAGCCTCATAACGTTCAAAATATTCCTTTACTAATTGGCTATGAAAAGAATCGCTTAAAGGATATAAACGCATCATTTGTAACAAAAAATAGTTGGCAACATTTAACTGTTGTTGTAAATTCTGAAAAGTATAAAACAATTTGTTCTCTTCTGATTTAATTACTTTTAAACTATCGGTCGCAATATTATAAAAAAAATCGGGCTGAAAAACAGTTTCAACTTCGATGGGATTACCATCATTTAAAATATAAAACCATTGATTGCGTGGTAGATTAAATCGATACATTCCTTGTTGCGTAAATTGTTTGAAAACAAACTTTCCTTTTGCATTTGTTTTTACCGAATCAACCAAAAGTAAAGTATCGCCATAACAACGATAAGCATAAGTATATTGTTCTGAATAATTATGGATAGTAGCAGTTAAAGTAGATTGAGCAAAAAGATTATGCGTAATAAATAGCAAGAAAATTAGTGTGTTAATAAATAATTTCATACGATATTATATTTGAATACTATTGATAAAACTGTTTTATTTTGGTTTTGGTAAATATAAGTTTTTTTGTTTTAATAATAACCTGAGTTCGGTATAATTTTTAAAATACAAATATGATAAATATGTTTTATCAATGCCTGAAAAAGGTTGATGTGGAGTGTGAATAGATTACAGATTTACCTATTTTAATTCATAATACAACGTACTGAGAAACCATCTGCTTTATCGAATTTATTGCGGATACTTTGTCCTGATGCTGTTTTTAATTCATGATACCAAGCATTTGAACCATCATACGTAGTGGCAGACCAAAAGAAGGTTTGTGTATTTTGCTCCATAAATGACCCGTCTTGATAATAGCGGTAACCCGTAGGTAAAGCATTGAAACCACTAGCGTTAGTGCCATCCCAAGTGAGGCTTGTAGCTTTCATTTTTGCTCCAGGACCAGCATTAGAATCTGTCCCTCGCCAAAGTGTTGCAGAGGTTTGGAAAGTTGTTAAAGTGGTACTTCCTGTTGGTGTAATGCTGCTTTCTAAACAGTATTCATAACGGCTCCATTCTAAATCGGTAGGTATATGGTAGCCAGCAGGACACATACCTTGTACTCCGCTATTACCACAAGGATCACAGTTTACACTTGAAGAACCAAGCATTACATTATTCCATTCGTATAAACCACCGTAAGTGTCACAATTGGCTGGTATATTTCCATAACAGTATTTGTAAGCATAAGGCGATAGCTGTTGGCTACCACCACTTGATGTGCTATTTATCATAGTGCCTGCATTTAAGTTAGCAGTAGCAAATATTTGTGTTCCACAAGTACTTGATGGGCATTCATTTGTTATAAGTGTAATAATATTAGAGCTAACACCACTACCACAATCATTACTTGCTCTTAGTCTATAATAATATGAAGTGCCACAAGATAAACTTAAACCGCTTACTGTAAAAGACGTAACATTGCCAACATCGTGGTTATTAAGTATAGCTGTTCCTGTAAAACTAATATTAGTGTTTACATCTAAATAATAAGTACTTGCTCCTGCACTTGCTGTCCAGTTGGCATCAAAACTTGTCGCAGTAATATTAGTCGCAGCAGTAGCCGTAAATGTACCTGGTAATTCGCAAGCGATACAACCAAATGCAACCCAAGCATCTCCGTTCCAAGCTTCAAAACACTGGGTTGTAGTGTTATAAATAAGTAATGATTCGGGAATGGGAGCTTCAATTGTGTTACGCTCTGTGGTAGTCATACGAGGAATAAGTAAACCTCCTTTGGTAATACCATCTGCATCAATGTCTAATATGGCTTTAGGATTTGGTGGAGTGCCTGTTGTATTTATTCCTAAACTTTGAGAAAACACTGGAGAATAAATTACTGCAAAAAATACAAAAAGCAAAAGAGCTTTTGAAATTGTGGCTATAAGCTGGGGTACATCATGTCTTATACTTTATACTTTGTTGTTAAATTGTCTTTTCATTTTTAATTCGGTTGATGAATTATTGGTTGTTTGGCTTTATTAAAATGCTAATTTAACTACAAATATAAACAATAATTTGATTGATGGGAATTTTTATGACGTTTTTTTATGACATTAAGTCTAAATACCACACTATCCCAGTTTTTAGTACAAATACGTCGGATAACTGAGAACAGAAAACCGCGAACTGTGAACAAACTACCTCACCACAAGTTTTTTAACAAATTCACCTTTTTCTGTTATTACTTTTACTTGATAAACGCCTTGGTTTAAATTAGTATTAATATTAACACTATTCATATTGGTTTTTTGTGAAACACAAACTCGTCCAAGTGCATCTAAAATTGTAATTTCATTTATAATTTGATTAGAGATAATTGTAAATTGTCCTTCTGTGGGATTAGGATAAATTTGAAGATTATTTTCGACTACATCAGAAATAGAAGTTTGTACCATAATTTCGGCTATTTTAGAGGCCATGCACCCGTTATAATCTAAAACAGCAACCGAATAAAGTCCAGCAGTTAAATTAGTTAGTAATAATCCGTGTTCATTATTAGACCAGTTAATAGTAAATGGTGTTGTGCCTCCTATAATTGTCATTTCTATTTGTCCATCTGCATTTCCAGCACCTGATTCATGAGTAATTTCTAATTCAATTACAGGTTTTTCATAAACAGTAATATAATCTATAATCTCAAATTCATCTTGAGCAAACGCATTTTCTACAACTAAGCTTACTGTGTAAGTTCCAGGTTCAGAATATATATGTTCGGGATTTTGTTCAACTGATGTTCCACTATCGCCAAAATTCCAAGTCCAAGATATTGGTTCATAAGTGCTTAAATCTGTAAACTGAACTGTTAAACTTCCACAAGCTTCTGTTTGATTTGCGGTGAAATTTGCAACAGGTGGATTAGTACCTTCCATGCTTACATTTATGCAATCGCTTGATTGGCAATTATTATTTTCTGTTACTGTTACGCAATATTCACCAGCACTTAATCCAGATATTGTTTCGGCATCAGCTAAGTTTGACCACTGAATTTGATAAGGCAATTCTCCCCCAGTAATTTCAACTGTTGCTGTGCCATCATTACCCGATAAGCTTTCTTCTGTCATGCTTAATTCAAGTACTGGACTTTCACCAATGGAAATTAAATCGGTAATAAAATAATCATCACTGCCGCCAGCATTTGTTACAGTAAGAGTAACCGTATAAATTCCAGGAGAAATATAATTGTAAATAGGATTTTGTTCTATTGAAGTATCACCATTTCCAAATTCCCATAACCATGATGTTGGATTATTGGTACTTTCGTCTGTAAAATTAACTTCTAAATTATCACAGCCTGTTGTTATATTTGCTGAGAATGCTGCAACAGGAGCATCTGGCATTATTTCAGTAATAGTTATACAGTCTGATGATGAGCAATTATTGCCCGATTCTGTAACAGTTACACAATATTCTCCTGCAAGAAGATTTGAATGAGATTGTGAATTACCTGTAAAGTAGTTTGGTCCAGTCCACGAATACATATATGGTGGGGTTCCACCAGTAACATTAACCGAAACACTTCCGTCAGATTCTCCATAATTTTCTTCTGTCATACTTAAAGTAATAGTTGGAGATTCACCTACAACAATATAATCAGTTTTTGTTTCTGTATTTAAACCTGTTGCATTTTCAACATCAAGTGTTACTGTATAAATTCCAGGTTCAGAATATGTATGTTGTGGATTTTGTTCAACTGATGTTTCACTATCTCCAAAATTCCAAGACCAAGATGTTGGAATATTTGTACTTTGATCTGTAAATTGTACTGTTAAATTATCGCAACCAGTAGTTATATTCGCTGAAAAACCAGCTACAGGCGCAATGCCCTCTGTATCAACATTTCCACAAGCAGAAGCTGTACACATATTAGCGTTTGTAACTGTAACACAATATGTTCCACCGTATAAACCAGTTATTGTTGGATTTCCTGGATGTGGAAATTCCCAAGTATAAGAATATGGACTTGTTCCCCCAGATGCATTTGCTGTAGCTGTAGCATCATTTGCTCCTGGTCCAGATTCTGGAGTTGTTGTTACATTTACCGTAGGACTCTCTCTAACTTCAACATATACGTCATCAGTAGAAATACATCCATTTGCATCTTCAACAATAACTGTGTATGTTCCTGTGGTAGTTGCTTCATAGGTTTGTGTGCCTACATTTCCATTCCATGTATATAAATTGTAATTTCCTCCTGCATCAAGTATAACAGTTCCATCACATTCGCTTGTAATATTATCGCCAATATCAACTGGGATAGCATTGTTTATTGTAACAGTAAAACTACTTTCGGCAGTACAATTTGGTGTTGTCCCTGTTTCTGTATAAATGTATATAGTTTGTGTTGATGTAATTTCAGCTCCTACTGCAATTGGTCCAACTCCATTAGTATTTGCAAAATAATTACCATTTATTAAACTTGGTAAAATATAAGAGTCACAAACTTCTACATCGGCAGGGGCGTCTGCAATTGGAGTTTCGTTAATTGTAACTGTAAAACTGTTTTCATTTGTGCAATTTGGTGATGTTTCTGCATAAACATATATAGTTTGTGTTGATGTGATTTCAGTTCCGACAGCAATAGGATTAATTCCACCTGTAGAAGTGAAATAATTACCATAAGATAATGTAGGTAAAATATAAGAATCACATGCAATAACATTTTCTGGAGCATCAACATCTGGTATTTCGTTAATTGTGGCTGTTACAGGGGTTCTTGCACTAATACATTCATCTCCATAAAAAATCTCCCAATTATAAAAATAATAATAATAATCTGTATTTCCGGCATTTGTACCAGTAATAGAAACAACATCACTAATATTATAAGGCCAACTTGTCCCACTGTTATTTCTCCATAAATTTGGAGTTGATGTTCCGCATTTTAATTGATAATTTGTCCCCGCAGAAATATCAAAATTTAGCTCAACTGTATTTATTCCAGTTGACAGATTTACTGTTTTTGACTCAATAACTGCATTAGAGCTATTTCTAAGTTCAATAATTCTGTTTCCACTTGTATTGCTATTAACTTGAACTGAAACTAATTTAAAGTCTTCATTTGCAGTAAATATTAAATAATAAGCATTGGAAGTATGATTTCCACCATTTACATCAATATCTGAACTCCCTCCTGAAAAATACGCTGGACTTATTCCTGATTGCACATAATAAGTAGTTGTTGCTGTAAAATTATCTTCTAAATTATTACCAGTGTAAATAAGATTTCCATCAATATTTTCATCATACCATTGTAGAGTTGATTCTCCGCTTGCACTTAAACTTAAAGTTCCGGGTCCGCATGATTGAGCACCTACTGTTGCTGGTGCATCGGGAATATTAACAATAATATAATCGGTATATGTTTTTGTATTTGACCCATAAGTATTAGTTGCAGTAAGCGATACAGTAAAAACGCCAGATTGATCATAAATATGAGTAGGATTTGTTTCGCTGCTAAGGGCTGAGCCGTCTCCGAAATCCCATTCGTATGCGACTGCATCAAATGAATTGTTGGTAAATTGGACAATCCCTATACAAGTTTCGGTTACATCGGCAACAAAATCAGCAACTGGAGCTCCTGGAATATAAACAGTAATATAATTTTCTTTTAGTTCGGTAATATTACAGCCAGCACTTTCGATTTCAAGACTAACATCATAAACGCCATCGGTAGCATAATTGATAATTGGATTTGCATCAGAACTAAGAGCAGGATTACCTCCTTCAAAAATCCAAGAATAAGTACTAACTGTACCTGAGCTTAAATCGGTAAAACTAACATCTGTGTCAATAGGAACATTTACACCTGAAGCTGAAAAATCGGGAGAGGCTACACTATTTGGAACTAATTGAATATCCAATCTTGTAGAAACATCATTTGTAATTGTTACAGTATGTGTTTGTGATTGATATCCCGTTAATGAGAATGTAAAATCATAAGTACCTTCATAAATTAAACGATGATAATTACCAATCGGTGCAAATGAATACACTTCTGAATTATCTTTATCGTGTCCTATAATTTCGACTTTTACATTAGATAATGCAAAACCAGTGCAAGCATCACTTACTATTCCTCTAAGACCGTATAAAACTTGCTCGGTGTATGCTAACATGCCTTCAATGTTATAATCCCAATGTAATGGCAACTGATTTACATCTATTAATTTAGTATTCGACCATTCTATGGTTGCCTCTCGACAATGTTTAAAATAATTCATGTAATCTTGACGTCCTCCATGCGTAACATACCAATCGCCACCTTCAGTAACACCACCTTCACCATCAAAATAACCAGAAGGACTTGCAGCTTGAGTAGGAGTTGCATATAACCACCCAACATAATACCACCAAGCATCATCAGCAGGAGCATTAGATGAACTAGTCGTTTCGTCCCAAGGATAATTAAACAATTCGGCACCAGAGTGTGTATTAGCTGACATTACGAAATTGTGCGAGTCTGCATAATCAATCATCGCCTGAATTTCGGCCTCTATACTAGTTGATACGCCATCAATTCTAGGAAAATTTCTATTTAAATCAACACCATTTGAATTTGCTCTTATTGCACCAGAAATACTTGTTAAACTTGAAGATCCATTAAAAGTACCATCTGGATTTGCTAATGGATTACAATAAATCACAGTATTATTTACTAAATTTGCAATTCGTGAATCTGTACCATAATTTGAAAGTAAATAATCAATAAATCTTAAACCCAAAATATAAGCAACTATCTCATCTCCGTGCATTGTATGTGTCCAGAAAAACTCAGGTTCATCTTCATCTGTATTTACGTTATCCGAAATTTTTATACATATCAAATCAACTCCATTTTCTGATTGCCCTATTGTTTCTAATGTACAAATATCAGGATAATTAGTAACAAAATCATTCATCATTTGAACATAAACCGCATGTGTAGGATATCTATCCCAATTAGACATTTGAGCAACAGTAGTTGCCATTGTGAGAGCCTTACTGGTACTATAGTAATCATGCACTCTCTCAAATGGAATATTATAATTTTTAAATAATTCAAATGTCTCAGGATTTGCATAAGCATAAACGGTAGTTCCTGCAATTTTGTCAATTGATAAAAACTCCGAAAGTTCTAACACCTGAGCTTTACTCTCATAAGTAAATGTAAAATAAAACTCACCTCTATCTTCAAGTGTTTGATTTGCAAATTGCATTTCTTCACTTATTTGTCCAAACAA
>JAQVOR010000125.1 GCA_028702535.1 Bacteroidales bacterium | reverse complement strand
ACTTGGGAGAAAATGTTTGGACAGGAAATCAACCCATACAAAGACAAATGTCCAAAGGGCCACCATTTTATTAAATGGTTGGAAGGTGAAGCTTATAGAATGAGTGGGAACTTTAGAGATTTAGATAAAATTGTTATCAACTGGAATCTACACCAGATTGTGTCGAATGGAAATGAAAATGGTTACAGCAAAGAAGAAATTTTAAAAATAGTTAAAGAAGATTTCAAGAGATTCTTACACAATCCAAATCAAAAAATCTATGAAGATAATACGTTTGTGTTTGAAGAGTCATTAAATTATGGCGAAATTATGGATTCTTTTAGGATAAATCTTAAAAAATGGGTTTTGGCATATAATAATAATGACAAAATAAAAGCCGCTAACATGTTGGGAATCAGCTATAGAACTATGGAAAGGTGGACATAATTTATGAGACAGCACTTTTAATAACATATTTTACATCTTTTGAATCCATCTTCTTCGGCTTCTGAGTGAGTAGAAGAATATACATCTCAGCTACAATTTTCCAATCCTCGACAATTACGATTATTATGATACTTTTCTGAAAATGAACCATCGCAAAATATCTACATCCCAAGGATAGAACTATCTTTAATCATCAATTGTGATTTTTCTAAAACGTATATTTAATTCACAAACAGCTTCAGGATAACCAGTTAAATTTGCATCATTATTATCTTGGCAAATATTGCCATTTGACAGACAGTATCGGACAAATTGCATTTAATGATTTAAATATTTTTGCAGACCTCTCCTTTTTCGTTGATTATTAACTTCGAATTGTTTTTACCAGTTACCAATGCAATTTTTTGTTAAAGTCTTCGTCAAAATATCCTCAACGAAATAATGAATTATATTTTGTTTTGCAAATCAAAAATGTTTAACTAATTTTGCAAATCAAAAAACAACAGGTTTGTAGAATGACCAAACTAAAGCAAAAATCTGAATTCAACTTTGATGCAGCTAAAGTCTTAATTGACACTAATTTATATGCCCCTAGTGTACACTGCTCGTATTATAGTTGCTTTCAGCTTATGAAATTTGCATTAAAAGATTTTTGCGGTATTAATTACGATGAATTATATCAAAGAATTGGGAACAGCAAATAAAGCACACATACTTATGTTATTAAAGAATTAGGAAAAACTATTATGAGTTTTGACAGGCAAATGTATAGTGTGTATAATAGAAAAATAAAAGATTTAAAAACATTTAGAATTGATTCAGATTATAAAGATGTTGAAATTATTTCGGGTCAAGGAGAAAAAGCATTTCAAATAGCTGGAGAAATAAGAACTATATTAACAGAAAACCTACATTTATGACAGCCAAAGAATATATCTATAAAAACTTGCAAAAAATAGCAAATCTATTTACAAACTTGACATTTACTTATGAGTATAAAGAAATGTCACAAACTCATGTCGTAGAGGTGAAGCCTGAGTTTGAATTTAGTTTAAATGAAGAGTATATTGATGCAGAGATTGATTTAACTGCCGAATTTGACGAATTGTTTTATCCTGAAAGCATTTTATTTATTTCTGAAGAGTCTTTGACAGAAATTTCTAAAGCTGAAAAGGTTTTTAAATTTAATCAATTTGTGAATAAAAACGAAATGATAAAAATTTCAAGCGATGCAATATTCCCTGATTATTTATCTTATAGCACATTTGACCAATACGCTCTAGCCGCATAATACTATGGAAAAACAAGTTAAAACAGCTAAATTTCAGTTTACAAACTTTTTGATAAGAAAAGCGACTATTAATATTAAGTCTGGAAAAATTGGTGACGAAATTAGTTTTGCGTTTAAACCGAGTGGAACAATTAATAAAACCGAAAAGAAATTTGAACTTGTTTTAAATGTAGAAATCAAGGACGAAAATAAGCAGCTTGAGATTAGTGTCTCTGCTATTGGGTTCTTCATTTTTCATCCAGACACAGATACGAATGATTTGAATAACTATTTCTATGTAAATGCTCCTGCAATCCTATTCCCATATTTAAGAGCATATATTGCTAGTCTTACCGCACTTTCGGGCATAACAACTGTAACAATGCCAACCTTAAATATGCAATCATTAGGGCAAGACTTAAAATCAAACACAAAGACTATTTAATAGTTTAACTACATAAAAAAAATGTCAAGTATTTCGTTCCGTTTACTTGACATATTTTTATTATCGGTGATGAAGTTGTTTGTCATGTTTAAATTGCTTTTAAGTCAAACCCGTATTTGTAATTTATTAGTGATTTTGAATCAACATTATCCTTCCATGCATTTTCAGTATGGCTAATTTCGATAATATCTTGTGTAGTGGTTTCTTTGAATTTCTCCAAAACCATATTCATGGTATTGATTTCTTCTTGCTTAAATAATTCAGGTTGAAAATCTGTTTGCGACTTTTTGATTAGCTCGCCAATCCCGTTTGTAAAATATGAGTACTCAACCCTTAGTTTATTTTTGTTGATTAAATATCCGTATAAAACATTAAAGTTATTTGGAACTGGTCCTAAATCTATTGCAGCATATCTAAATCCGCTTATTGATTGTCCATAAGTTTTAAACATTGCAAAATCGGCATAAAACAGTAATTTATTAAGTTTTGTTTTCCATGCTTGAGTTTTTTCGGCATAAAACACAATCATATTTGCCAATTTTTCGATATTGGGAGTTTTGTAACCGGTAAATGAATCGGCAACACAATCTCCTGTAAGATATAGCTGAAAGTAGCGAATTTGCTTGTTATCTCTGGCATTTTCAAGAATCTTATCTATTCTCTTTATCGTTTTAATTTTAAAAGAATTGTTCAGGTTCTTATTTTTTTCTATTGCTTTTTTAAACTCATGTGGATCTGAAATTAGATTGATTAACATTGCGTTTGACGCACTTGGCACTTCGCCGGCTTCGTATTGACGGTAAGTATTTATGCCAAAACCCAGAATTTCGGACATTTTTGAGGCTGAAACTCCATATTTTTCTCTAATTTCGATTATTTGCTCCGGAAATGGAATTGAGTTTTTTTCACGATATTTATTTAATACCTGATTGTAATTTAATTGTGAAAACAAATCGTCTTCGAAAAACTCACCAGTATCCATACATTTGTATGCATGAAAAACAATTTCAAATTCTTCTTTGCGAAAACTTGATTTGCGTAGTTCTTTTACTACTTGCATCTCTTTACCTGTAATTGGACTTTTCATAATTATTTTGTTTTAAGCGGATACGACATTTCAAACTCGGCAACATGAAAGGAAATGCAAACTGCTTGTGAATTTTCTACTCCCATACTTACTTTTATGTAAACTTCTTTTCCTTTTATCATTGTTCCAAAAACCCACATTGGCAAAATTCCGTGCATTTTTTCATCTATGGGACCTTGCATATAGTTTTCGGGCTGTAGTTTTAATATTTCATCTTTTCGTTGGCTTGGACTAATCTCCAAATCGAGCAAAGCTTGTCGGTTTTTACTTCTGTCGTCCCAAATCAATATGCCAAAAAATTTAATTTTCTGCTTAAGATCAGTTAAATATTTTTCAACTTCATTCCTTGTGGCCATTTATCATATAGTTGCAAAGATACTACTTAAATTATAATTATGCAACTATAAAGTTGCTTTTGTTTATTGTATGAAGAAAACAAGATTTCAACTCCTACGCAATACGCTGATAAACACTCTGTCCACCACCATAGTAATTTGTGTAAATATGTTGATAAACGTTAGCTGTCTTTATGCCTACATCTTCGTCAGTGTATGCTTCTTGAGGTAACCATAAGAGATTGTCGTAAATCACGCCTTTAACTTGTGCAGATATTTGTCTGCTTTCTCGCCAATGATCTATTTTTAATTTCTCAACTTTGAGTTTATCAAGTGTTTCTTTGGCTATTTTCTTTACTTGTTTAATTTCTTGTGAATTTAATTCTTTTCCTTCTATTAGTAAATCATAAATAGCTAAGGTTTCCTGGTTTTCGAGGTTTTCTCTTACCACTCGTTGCTCTTCTATAGTGAGGTCTCTAATAAATTCACTAAGATTTTCAAATGCTTTTACTGTATTTTCGAGTGTTTTCCCTTTATTATATTCATCAATAATTTCCTTATATCTTTCATAAAACTCTAATCTCAAAGGGTTTTCTTTAAGCATTTGTTGCAATTTCTTTTCAATAGCTTGTTGCATATTGTAAGTCATGGTGTTTTTTCTTGATATTTTTGCAAAAGCGGCTTTTAATTTATCAAAATCAAGATTGCTAAGGTCAACATAAACATTATCATCTTTTTCTGCTGACTGGTTTTTTTCGACAATAACACTTTCACTTACAATAGATTGCAACTGCATTATTATTTCTGTAACATCTGCAGTTTTTACATTTTGATTTAAAAGATTATAAATAGCCTCTATTGCATTATATTGTTTGATATAAGGTTTTATCTGCTCTTCGGGATATAAGGCTTTATATTTTCTAAAAACATTACGAGCCATAATTTCAAAAGATGTTCGTGTAGTTTCATTAAGACAAACGCAATCTGCAGCCTCTTTTAATTTACCTATTTTATCCATAGGTTTTGCATTAATTAAATCTTGCAAATTGAAATTTAATGTGCTTAGATAATCTATTACTTCTTGAATGGTCTTTTTAAGTTCATCGGCAAGTTCTATCAACTGCTCAACTGGTTTACCTGTTCCAGCTTTATTATCTTTACCTTTTGTTCCTTCGCCATAAATAGAATATGCTTTTTCTAATTGCTCGTAAACATTGCCATAATCAACGATAAGACCATTTTCTTTTTCATCATCATACACACGATTTGCACGTGCGATAGTTTGCATTAAAGTATGTCCTTTTATAGGTTTGTCCAAATATACTGTTGATACACATTGAGCATCAAATCCAGTTATCCACATTGCACATACAATTGCCAATCGGAATGGATTCTCAGGGTCTTTAAATTCTTTTTCTAAATTTCGTTCTACAATTTTTCTACGATGAAATTCTATATCAAGCTCCATCTTACGAAATTTATCAACTTCGTTTTGCTCGCTACTAACAACAACACAAACTTCTGTCTCAGCTACTTTATCATATTTTCGTTGAAGTTCCTGAGCTTCTTGCTGATCTTCAGCATTTTTGATTCGATCTGCTAATTCTTTCAAATATTCTGGCCAATATCCCAATATTAGCTTATGCATGCGAACAGCAGTTGGTTTATCAATAGCCACATACATTGCTTTTCCCTGATAACCTCTCTCGTTAAAATGCCAAACTAAATCTTTTGCTATTGCATCTAACCTTGGTTCTGCAGTAAGAATCGGATAATTTTTCTGAAAAAGATATGCAAGTTTTTTTTGCTGATCTTCATCTAAATTTTCATCCTCCAGAATCTCTGCCATACGTTCGTCAAGCTGTGGATTTTCAATATTAAGTTTTTCTCCTCTATTAATATATCGTAATGGCAAAGTTGCCTCATCTTCAATAGCTCGTTTAAAATCATAAACAGACACATACTCACCAAAAATATTCTTTGTTAGCTCTTCTTCGTCTTTAATAATTGGAGTGCCTGTAAATCCAAGATAAGAGGCATTTGGCAATCCATTAAAACGCATATTTCTAGCATAAGTACCTCCTTGTGTTCTGTGAGCCTCATCAGAAATAACGATAATATTTTTGCGATTTGTAATAAGCGGATATTCAGATTCTTTTTCTGTATCTATCGAGAATTTATGAATAAGCGAAAAAACATAACGATGATTTTCTGACAACAATTCTCGCAAGTGTTCTCTTCCGGTTAAGCCATTTTTCTTTCCGGCGACTATATTTTTATCGTTAACCACTCCTACACCTGAAAATGTATCATATATCTGATTTTCCAGCTCTGTTCGGTCTAAAACAATCAAAAAAGTGTATGCGCCGCCTAGTTTGCGATGAATCTTTTCGCACAGAAATACAATTGAGTAAGACTTTCCGCTACCTTGTGTGTGCCAAAACACTCCTAACTTTCCTTTTAAATCTGAAATATTCTTGACATTCTCCAACACTTTATTTACACCAATATACTGGTGGTTTTTAGCCATTAGCTTAACAATATTACCATGAGAGTCGTCAAAGAGCAAAAAATTCTCAAATATATCCATAAACCTATGTGGTGCGCAAGTTCCTCTCAACATCGTATCTAAACTTACCACACCCTCCTCTTCTTCTTCAATACGTTTCCATTCTAAAAAATATTTATACGGACTTGTAATTGTACCTACTTTGGTATCAGTGCCATTACTTAAAATAATAAAAGCATTAGAATAAAGGATGTGAGGAATTGTATCCTTGTAATCTCTAAGATTATCGTTATAGGCATTGCGTAAGTCGGTATGATGTGCTTTGAGTTCCATAAAAACCAATGGAATCCCGTTAACGAAACCTACAACATCGGGTCTGCGGTTATAAAGTTCTCCAACCACCTCTAATTGACGCACTGCGAGAAAATGATTGTCGGAATAATTTTTAAAGTTAAATACCTTTAGTTTTTTCTTTATTAGCTCTCCTTTATCGTTTGTATAAGCTACCGGTACACCATTTTTAAATAAATCGTATTTTTCTTTATTTACCTGTGCTAAAGTTTTATCTGCTAATTTTTGATTGATTTGTTCTATTGCTTGTTCGTAGGTTTTAATTGGCAAACCCGGGTTTAATTTCTCAAGTACTGGCAATAAAAATTTGCTTAGAATAACTTCAGATTTATTGCTTCTACCTAATAGGCTATCACCAACAAAACTCTCCTTATGCCATGCAGTAACAACCTGCCAACCCAAATCCTCTAAAACATCTTGAGTTGCTTGTTCTATTAAACCGTCTTCTGAATATTCGTAGCTCATAGTTTAGTTATTTATCCAATTATTGATTTCTACTCCTATTTGAGTTTGCCATTTTTTTACAGAATCCGAAAATTCAGTAAATAATAAACCACATTCAAGGTCTAATTTATCCTTTTGACCTTCGATTTCAATGAATTTACCTGATACATAGTTTTTCCTTCCTGGATACAATAAAGCAACCTTTTCAGCATTAAAATAATGATGATAGGCATACATCTGTCGAATATCTTCTATTTCTTTTGTAAAACTCTTTAGCATTATTTTGCCGATTTATTCATTAAGTTTTTTAAATTCTATTTTGTATGCACCCCCTCCATCTCATCTGTATCTATCACTCCCATCATTAACCTCGGCAACATTATATCACGGGCTTCTTTTAGAAGTTGGTTTTGTTTATCGTATTTTAGTATTAAATCAAAACATGGTTTTATCATGCCTTGATATTGGTTTAATATTTCGGCCTGCGGAATTAATATCTTTGTCTTATTTAATATTTTCATAGTCAAGAATTTTGTTGATGCTCCTGAACTAACAATTTGAAAATATGAAAGTAATTTCTTTAAGTAATAGAAAACGTATACAAGTGGAACCCTTTGCTTTTCTGCAGTAACAATATATGTTCTTTGATAAGCATCAAATTTATCATTTGCATAGAACAATGCAAAATCTCCAGTTGCATTATTTCCACCTAGTAAAACAGCTTCTCCATCAAAACAATAAGTGCTTGTTTTATAAACTTCTTTAGCACAAGTGTAAAAATCATATTTTCCATCAACAACAAGAGCATTTGAATCCAGCTTTCCCGTTTTAAAGTTTAAGATACCTTCAAAATAACTTTTCTCCCACCCCTCCGGCAGTCCAGTTTCCTCATTAATAGGCGTAGTTTCATGCCCAGGGAATTTCATACGCACAAACCACTCCTCATAAGTAAGTTGGGCTTTTTCTTCCAATAACTTTATGCGCTTTAAGTTGTTCTCTATTAAATCATCATAGGCTGAGAGAATGGAGGCTATGCGACGCTGGGTTGGTAATGGGGGGAGATTGATTTGAATTCCTTTCAAAGTTTCTAATCTTATGCCTTTAACAGTTGAGCCTGTTCCAAGGTTATCAAGTTTTTCTCTTTTAGAAATAATTAACCATAATAAAAAAGTATTATCTAATTTTTCATTTGGAATAAGAGCCTTTAAATCTTGATTTATTGCCATATCAACCTTTGTAATAAATGCTCTACCTAACCCCATTCTTGTTGCTGTTACTACAGTCCCTTGAGGTATTAAATTTGAGGAACTATTCTTTAAACCTAAATGCGAAATTGTATCTTCAGTTTTATAAAGCTGAAATTTATCATCTGACATATCCTTTACAGAACACCAAGGAATATCACCATCCCAATATTCTGATACATTTTTGGAGGGTGTGCCCCCTCCAATTATTTTAGATAATAAACAACCCAACTTCATTATTTTCCACCCTTCCATCATAACTTCACTGCCTGTATTTGGTTCATATTTCGGTTTAAAATGCTTACAATAAAACTTTTAACAATATTGGCCTCTTCTGTTTTGCTAATTGCAATAAAAAGAGTTAATGAAGCTAATGCTTCGTTGCTTATAATTGTTTTATTATCATTGTTTGTAAGT
>JAQVOR010000124.1 GCA_028702535.1 Bacteroidales bacterium | reverse complement strand
CCAACTCCCAACTCCCCACTCCCAACTCCCAACACCCAACTCCCAACTCCCAACTCTAGTTCACTCCCCACTCCACACTCCCAACTCTTCACTCCTCACTCTCCCCCCAACTCTATTTAAAATCACTTTTACGTCTTTCTTTCTTTTCAGAAGTTTCGCGTTTTCCTTTTAATCTGTTCTCGATTGAGGCTTTTGATGGTTTTGTTTTGACACGCTTTTTATGTTTTTTTAGCGACTTATTTATCAATTCATAAAATCGAGTAATAACATTTTCTTTATTTTTAAGTTGAGATCTATCTTCTTGTGAGGATAAAAATAAAATGCCATCATTATTAATTCGCGACTTTAATTTCTTTAGTATAGTGTTTTTTTGTTCTTCGGAAAGAATTTGAGAATTTAAAACATCAAAACGGAGTACTGCTTTAGAATTAACTTTGTTAACGTTTTGTCCACCTGGACCAGAAGCTCTAACAAATAAAAACTCAAGTTCAGTATCAAGGCTTCCATATTTAATAATCTCATCGTTCATTATCGTAAGGGTTTTAGCAAATATTCGAGACCGTTTAGCTGAATCTCATACATTGTATGAAGTAGCATTCCCAAATTCCCAGCTGGAAACCCTTTTGCGTGATACCAAACCAAATAATGTTCTGGAATATCACAAATCAATCTTCCCTTGTACTTGCCATAAGGCATTCGAGTTGAAACTAATTGTAATAAAATTGTTTTGTCCATAGGGGCAAATATAGTAAAAAGTTCAACGCATAAGTTGCTGATTATTTATAAAATTATGTTGATTGCTCCAATTATTCAAATATAAAATTTTATTTTTTCCTATCCTTATGGCACTCTTTTTGAATAAAAAGTTTTATCTTCGTAAAAAATATAAAATGAAAAAATTTATAATATTATTATCAGTTGTTTTTATTGCTACAGCCGCTTACCCACAGTCTGTTGCTGTAAAAAAACCAATGGGGCGTTTTTGGTATAACTGTTTAACTAAACGTATCGAAAGTCCAAAACGTGATGAACGCAGGATGAAAAAAGGATCACGAATTATCAAACGAAAAGATGTCTCATCAAATCAACTTTATAAACTTTCGCTTATTTTTCAACAAGATGAATATCGTTTAGGATTTGTAAAAAAGGCTTACCCAAGCGTTACAGATAAATCGAACGCAATAATTTTATGCGATGCTTTTGAGAAGTTTTCACACCAAACAATTATGTGGGAATATATTAAGCAGCAAAATCCTCGTTATGGGATTGAAGCAACAGATATAAACTCCTTTCAAGATTATCTTACAATGAGAGACAGAAAAAAAGACCGACAATACGATAAAGATAAAAAAACAGATGGCAATGACAACAACAAAAATACTGATAATGAGAAAGAAACTGAAGTTCCAGAGCCAGAATCCAAAACAGAAATAGTTGAAAAACCCGAAAAACCTATTGACAAACCCGAAGTCGAAAAAGAAATAATTCAGGAAGAAAATAATACCTCATCATCTGAAAAGATTATTTTCCCTAATGCTGCAATATATTCAGGAACTAATAAAGGTTGCGACAACTATCTAAACGACAAACAATTTGTTGCTTTTGCAAATACTGTATCTCAATTTGAAGATGACGAAGAAAAAGCAAAAATCTGTATGGAATATGTCTATACTTATTGTTTTACAACCGAACAGGTAATGAAACTTGGTGTTATCATAAAGTCTGAACCACATCGCTATATTTTCTTCAAAACTGCTTATCCTAAAGTATATGATAAAGATAATTTTTTACACGTAAAACAGGTCTTGACAACCGATAAGTTTATACACGGAATAAATGAAATCTACGAAGTTCCTAAATCGCCAAAACCTTATGGCGTACCATTAGAAGTTGTTGCTGAATCGTGTATCTTAAATGAGCAAGATTTCTCTAAAATCAAATCCGAAATTCGTAAGGAGACGTTCTCATCAACTAAACTTGAAGCTGCTCAAAGATTGGTAAAACAATATGAATGTATTGGTTCAGCACAGGTTAAAGAGCTGTTGCCTTTATTCTCACTCGAAACTGATAAGATAGATTTTGCAAAATTTGCTTATCCATATACAATCGATCCTAAAAATTACAATTTAGTAAGAGATTATTTTACCTCACAGGCTGGAAAAAATGCGATTAATGCGATTATGAATGAATAGGTTCTAAAATTAGGTTTTAATAGTTTAAGAAAGAAGCAGATTATTAAATACGATTTTCTTAGAATATTCATATATTTGCATTGGTTAAAAACTCTTTATGAAGTATTTTCTCCCGATATTATTTTTGTTATGCCCAAGTTTTGTCTTTGCACAAGACTATCCGCTTACTGGTCATTTCCAAAATCTTAACGAAAAGAGTATTTATTACAATGATATTTCAACTCTTGTTCGTCCAGCTACTGGAGTTGAAAATGCGATTTATGATAGTTTGATTTTTACAACCGTAACAAAATCCGATAAATCATGGTTAAACAGAAAGTTATTTCATGAGCATCTTGTCTTGTTGGAGGACGAACGGTTTAAATTATTACTCGACCCAATTATAGATTTTAGGCTGAATAGCAACGACCTTGTCGAAACTGGATATTTGAACACACGTGGAATTCTTTTAAGCGGTAATCTGGATTCAAAAATATATTTTAACACCTCATTTTATGAGAATCAAGGAATTTTTCCAATGCAAATTTATGATTATTACGAGTTTTACAGTGTAATTCCAGGTTACGGCAGAATAAAACCTTTAAGCAGAACAAACGAATATGATTTTGGCACCGCTTACGGTAATATTTCTTTTCGAGCGACTGAAAATTTGAATTTCTCATTAGGATATGATAGACTTTTTATTGGTGATGGATATCGCTCAATGATTTTATCAGATTTTGCTGCACCAATGATGTATTTTAAAACTTCTGTTAAATTCGGCAAGTTTGAGTACAACAATATTTTTACAAAAGCTCTTAATCCAAACTTTAACAATGTGATGGATTTTGATGTGCCAACAAGCATGAATAGTCGTTATCCATCAAAATATATTTCGTACAATACATTAACATATAAACTTAATAATTGGCAATTTTCTTTAATTGAAGCTCTTGTTATGTCGGATAATTTGCCTAATTGGAAAGTGCCAGCTTATACATTTTCGCCATTTTTTAGAACCGCTTATATTGATTATAAAAAGCAACTGACAAATAATCTTATTGGAGCTAATATTACATGGAGTAATCCAAGTATTGGAGTTTTTTATTCTCAATTTATGCTAGATTCTTGGTATAAAAATCATTCTCCTGATTTTGCACTTCAGTTGGGATATAAAAATTTTGATTTCTTAAATGTGCAAAATTTATATTTTCAAATGGAGATTAATTATTCTTCAGATTATATTTACACTCATCCAAATAATGAATTGTACTATGGACATTATAATCAAGCTTTAGCCCATCCTGCAGGAACAAATATTTCTGAGTTAATTATATTATCAGCCTACTCTATTAAGCGATTCGAGCTTGTTGGAAAAATCAATTTTTACTACGATTACACAGATTCTTATATATGCAGCGATTTGCGTAATATTGGATTAGTTATTCCCACAAGAACATATATATCGGGTGATTTTCTAAAAGCTGAGGCTCAGTTAATTTATAATATTAATCGTGCAAATAAATTACAAGTTTTTTGTTCTTGGGATATTATTATAAACCATCAAGTTTACGATACCTTAATGTTTTATCAATTGGGAATTCGTACTGCAATTCGAAGTAATTATTATGATTTTTAGATGAAAAGGATTATTGCACATATTATTTTTATAACACTTGCAACAGCGGTGCTTTCTCAGAATATTCCTGTGCGAGACCCTCATTTCATACGTGACATTGAAAAATCTTTACTGTCTTTAGATAAAAAACAGCATTCGGCAATAAAACCTTATTATTTTACCGACTATAAAGATGTATGTGTTGATTCTGCTCAATATGAAAAGAGTTTTTTATATTATGGATGGAAAAGTAAGCCGGATAAAAAGCCTTCATCCTTTTACGCATTACCTGTTTACCAAGTTTTCAATTGGTTTGATGATGATTTTGATTATCGTTATAATCTCCATTTTGGTGGATTATTTGATTGTTCTTTAGGCGAAAAATTTGGTGTAAGTTATCAATTATCTTCTTGGATTTTAGATGTCCCCGATTATCAAAAAGAAAAACTTTCAAGTACTATTTATTACAATCTTGGAAAAGCACTCCCTAATAAAAACAATATCTTAATTGAAAACGACATACATATAACATACTCACCTTATAGCTTTTTAAAGTTAGAATTGGCTAATTCTAAGATTTTTTATGGTGATGGATATAGATCTTTTTTACTTTCTGATTTTGCATCAAATTATCCGTATTTTAAACTTGAAACTTCATTTTTATCAATAAAATACTCTTGTGTTTGGGCTGTACACAAAACAATTTCTGCTAATCCTTTGGAAAATTATTATAAAAATAAGTTTGATGTTTTTCATTATTTAGATTGGAAAATCGGTAAGCGGTTTCATCTTGGGCTTTTTGAGGCAATTATTACTGTAAAAGATGATTTTTTTGATTTTGAATATTTTAATCCTATTATTTTCTTCCGCCCAGTTGAGTTTTCTCTTGGCTCTGAAGATAATGCTTTATTGGGAACTAATATGAAATTTATAATTAACGACCGAAATGCACTTTATGGTCAATTTGTATTGGACGATGTCATTGTTGGGCAGTTAATTAATGACATTCGACATAATGTTAATCCAGATTATACTGGCGAATATGGTTGGTTTGCAAATAAATGGGCAGCACAATTAGGATTTAAGTCTTATGATATATTTAAACTTGACAATATTGACTTCTTTACAGAAATTAATATCGCTCGTCCTTATATTTATTCTCATTCCATCTCGAAACAGAATTATTCACATAGTGCACAGGCACTAGCTCATCCACTTGGAGCAAATTTTATTGAGTCTGTGAGCGGGATTTCATATTTAGGTAAAAGATTTATGGTGGATGCAAAATTAATGTATGCAATTGTTGGGGCAGACTCGACTAATACGCATTTTGGACAGGATATTTATAAACCAACAATGGACGGGAATCAGGGGTATTCATATATTGTAAATTCTTTTGGGAACACAATTTTACAGGGTATAAGAACAGAAATGATTACTGGTAAAATAGATATTGGATTTATCCTGAAAGAAAATAAAAACCTGTCTATAAATCTTGGCCTTTTGATGCGTTATTCAAATCCTGAAATCGGACAAACCACAAGTCAAAACTTTGTTTACTTCGGCATAAAATCCAATTTTGTAAAAAGAGAAATGTTGTACTAAAAATCAAAAGAAAGAAAATTTAAACTATAATCGAATACACCGCTACCGCACGATTGCATCGTGTGGTTTTAAATCCTTTACAACACGATGCAATTGTACGGTAGCGGTGTATTAAAAACTTAGACAATTATTAATATCTTAAAAAAATTTAGTGGAATTCAAAACAAACGTAAGTGTTTTATTTGTAAATTGCCAATTATCTTAAAATCATATTTTATGAAAAAAAAGAATCTTCACATTGTGCTTATTTCAATATTATTAAGTGTCAACTTAGTTTTATTTGCAAAGCCTGTATCAATTCAAGAAGCTAAAAACACGGCAATAGAGTTTTACAAAACTAACACTCCCGACAAATTAGCTTATGAGATAACAAATTCAAAAACTATCAGAATTGCCGAAACTGATGCAATTGCAATATTTACTTTTGAAGCAGGCGGATTTGTCGCTATTTCACTTTTTGATGAGCTCAGACCATTAGTAGCATATTCTTTTACAGGACATTTAGATTTAGAAAACATGCCAGATAACGCAAACACTTGGTATATGAGTTCAGGACAAAAAATTGTTGAACAATCAAAATTAAATATTGACAACAAAAAAGCCTTATTAGAAAGACAATCCATTAATACTGGAAATTTTGTTGTAAATACTCAAAAGAACTCTTATCTATTGACTTCGCACTGGGGTCAAGGCTGCATTTATAATCAATTTTGTCCAGCCGATATAAATGGACCATGCGGACATTGTGTTACAGGTTGTGTTGCAACAGCAATGGCTCAAATTATGTATTATTGGAATTATCCTCAATTTGGAACAGGGTCACATTCATATCAAAGTAATTATGGTGTATTAAGTGCGAATTTTGGTGAGACCGAATATCTATGGGCTGATATGACAGATAATGTAATTTCTGAAAATACTGCCGTAGCCACGCTTATGTATCATCTTGGAGTTGCCGTAGAAATGGAATATACCTCGTCAAGCTCTGGAGCTGCAGTTCCAAATACTGCACTTCAAGATTATTTCTCATATTCTCAAAATCAGGAAAGTATTTATCTGGCGAATTACTCAACAAATGAGTGGATATCTATTCTTAAAAATGAAATAGATAATCTTAGACCTGTTCTGTATGTTGGTTATTCAGACATTGTTCCTGCAGGACACGCTTGGGTTTGTGACGGATATGATTCTATGGATTATGTCCATTTTAATTGGGGATATGGTGAGGGTTCTGACGGATTTTATGAAATGGGAAGTTTTATATATCCTGAAAATAATCATGCACAAATTAAAATTATGCCAATACCCGAAAATGATATAAAAGTTTCACAAATGCTATTACCATTCTCTCAAACTTTTACCGAAAGCTCTAATATAAAAGTGCTTGTTGAGAATTATAGCTTAACGCCACAAACAAATATCCCAATTTCTTATTCCGTAAATAATGGAACTGTATTTAACGAAACTATAAGTGCTACAATTCCTGCTTTATCATCATTAGTTTATGATTTTAGTACTGCTTATGATTTTTCGTTAACTCCTGGAATTTATTCTGTAAAAATTTATTCAGACTTACCACAAGACGCATATCAGGATAATGATACAATAATAACGGAAATCGAAAACATTACTTGTTCACAAACACCTTATGCTACAAGCTTTGACAATGCTGCCGAAAAACTTGGATGGTTAATTGAAGACTCAAACAACGACGGAAATACTTGGCAATTTAGCACCTTCGAACCATATAATGTTTTTTATTCTTCCAATACCAATCAGGCAAACGACTGGCTATTTTCACGATGTCTTGAGTTAGAAGCAAATAAATTGTATAAACTACAATTAGATTATCGGAGTACAGGAATGTATTGGGAACAGAATTTAAAAATTTGGTTAGGCGATGGTATTGAAAGCTCAAATATGCAAATATTATTAGACTCAGTTGTGAATTTTACTAATGCAGAGTATGAAACGAAAGACATTCTTTTTACAGTAAATGAAAACCAATCTTATTATTTGGGCATCAACTGTTATAGTCAGCCAGATATGTTGGTGGTATTGTTGGATAATATCTCAATTATAGAGTTAGCAGACCCTGATTTGGAGATAAGGTCGGTAGTTTTTCCAATAACAACTTGTGAGTTAAACTCCGAAATAATTACTGTAGAAGTCAAAAACTTATGCTCGCAAACTCTTGACAACATTCCTATCTCTTATGTAATAGATAATGCAGAACCAGTATCTGAAATAATTACAGATGAGATTTTGCCAGGTGAGAGTAAAGTTTTTGAATTTTCAAATCATGCAGATTTAAGTGATATTGGAGAACATTCAATAAAAGTATATGTCAGTTTAGCTTCTGATATAAATCGCGAAAATGACACAGTTTCTGTAATTATTAATAATATTGCAGGTTCTTATGCTCCTTACTTATGTGAGTTTGAAACCATTGATGAATACGAATTTTATATAATTGAAGATAATAATAACGACAATCACACATGGAATTACTTACCAACAGGAGGGAACAACTCTCCGGGTTGCGTTAGGTACGATTACAATGATTTTAGTGCGGCTGATGATTGGCTGATAACAAAATGTATATATTTAGAAAATGAATATATTTATAAATTAAGATTTGCATATAAAATTGAAGATGCAACTTGGTCCGAAAAACTTGAGGTGAAAATTAGTAATTCTCAAAATTCGAGTGATATGGAGAATCTCCTTATAGACTTGCCACTTATTACAAACAGTACGTACGAAACAGCAGAAATTACATTTCCTGTACCTATTGATGGATTTTATTACTTTGGCTTCCATTGTTATAGCGATATCCAAATGTTTAATCTTTATCTTGATGATGTTAGTGTTGATATTGATGAGATTAATAATATTGGGATAACTGAGAATTTGGATTTTATAATTTATCCTAATCCTACACACGATATTATTAATCTTAGGAATAATTCATCAAGCACAATCAACTGTCTAATAGAAATTTACAACATTCAAGGGAAGAAGGTGTTTGAAAAAGAAATGTATAAGTCCAATATGTCTATTGATATTAGTGAATTTAAAAAAGGAGTTTATACTATTAAAATTAATGCGGATAGCAAACTAATTGTAAAGAGAATAATAAAGTTGTAGTGGTTGTT
>JAQVOR010000029.1 GCA_028702535.1 Bacteroidales bacterium | reverse complement strand
CAAATCCATTAAATCAGTGGGACGGCAGAAGAAACGATAAAGATTTGCCAACTGGTGGATATGTGTTTATTTTGATACTTAATAATACTGATACTTATAAAGGAACGATAAGTCTTATAAGATAGAGTTCTAAAATAATTGAATAATGAAAAAACAAATTCTGTTTACAGCAATTAATCTTATCCTTTGTTTTAGCATATATGGGCAAGTTAAACTTATTCCAACACCTCAATATGTTGAACAGAAAAGTGCAAGTTTTGAGATAAACAATAACACTAAAATTGTTGTTCATAATTTAGATAATTTTAATTTAGAGCAGCTTTCAAATTGTGTGGAAAAAGAATTAGGCATTAATCTTAAAAAAGTAGAAAAATCAAAAAGCAATCATATTGAATTTATAAAAACAGCTGATGATGAAGAATTTAAGGATTTATTTCGTCAGAATAATTTACAAGTAGATTACAAGTCAGAGCCAGAATCATATATCTTAAATATTACTCCAAAATCAATTCAAGTTATTGCATATACAGATGCGGGGATTTTTTATGGTTTACAAACTCTTAAGCAAATTATTGCTGCAAATACAGATAGAAATAATATTCCATGTCTTGTAATTTATGATTTTCCAGATATTCCTATTAGAGCTTGGCAGGACGATATTAGCAGAGGACCAATCCCTAAAATGGAAACCCTTAAGGAGCAAATCAGAAAAATGTCGGCTTATAAATTAAACCATTTTACGCTGTATATCGAGCATGTTTACAAATTGGAAAAACATCCAGGAATTGCTCCAGAAGATGGAATTACCAAAGCTCAAATTAAGGAATTGAGTAAGTATGCAAAAAAATATCATGTAAATTTAATCGCAAGTTATCAGTCTTTTGGGCACATGGAAAAAACCTTATCACATCCAAAGTATAGTCATTTGGCTGAAAATAAGCATATTATATCTCCAGCAATGGAGGAGTCTTATGATTTTCTTCAAGATGTTTATGAGGAAATAGTTCCAGCATTTAGTAGCGAATATTTTAATATTAATTGCGACGAAACTGATGGTCTTGGACAAGGCAAATCTAAGTCTATGCTTGATAGTATTGGTGTTGATGGCGTTTATTTGTATCATATCAATCGACTGAATAATTTATTGAAAAAATATGACAATAAGATATTAATGTGGGGTGATATTATTTCTAATCACCCGCATATAATTAAGCATTTGCCAAAGGATATTACTGTTATAGCTTGGGGATATCATGCTGCAGAAAATTTTGAATATGCAATTACGCCCATATCAAATACTGGCATTAATTTTTGGGTCGCTCCTGGAGTAAATTGTTGGTCAAATATATTTCCTGATTATCGCAGCACCGAAATAAATGTTTTCAATCTTATTCGAGATGGATTAAAACATAATGCAACTGGAGTATTAAATACAAGTTGGGATGATGATGGATTAAACTTTTTTCAGAATAATTGGCATGGATTTACATGGGGTGCAGAACTTAGTTGGAATGCTCCGTCACTTAATTTATCTGCAGAACTTTCAAATGCAGAAAGAACAAGCAGATACAATGCTTTTAATGATGCTTTTAATGAATTGTTTTATGGATTAAAAGAAGATAATATTAATGATTGCATTATTGAGTTTTCACATTTACACAATTCAGATGTGAGAGATATTTTAAAAAATACAAGATTTTTTGAGCCAATATTTCCAATTCATTTAGAATATATCTCTAATCAAAGTAGAGATGCTAATATGCAGATGTTAAATGAGTTAGACGATTTAATTAAAAAAGTTGATAACATTTCCAAAAAAGATATAAAAAATAAAAACTCAATTGATTATTTAACTTTTGCAATCCAACAAGTTCGTTTTACTTTAAATAAAAACTTGTTTCGCATTAAGCTTTATGATTATATAAATGACAAAAAAAGTATAAATACTTTAGATTTGAAAAACGAGATTGAAATTCTTACACAAGAACTTGAACTTCTAAAAGCTGAATATACAAATTTATGGAACAAAGAAAATCGTCAGTATTGGTTGGATAAAAATCTTGAAAAATATGATGTGTTAATTGATGATTTAAATAATCTGGAGGCTTATTGTATTATTTCTCCAAGCGATAATATTTCTGAAAAAGGAAGGGCTATTTCAATGCGTACTTTATTTGGAAATTTGCCTATTTATTATTCCATTAATCAAGATACTGTTGACGATTTTTCTGAAAAATATACCGATACAATTTATATTGCTGAGGATGTCTCAATAAAAGCTCGTGCAATCAATAATAATAAGGCTTATGGCATTTCTGAATGTAATCTTATTTACCATAAAGGGATAGGAAAACTGCATGCTTTAAATTCGGAGTATAGTACTTATCACCCAAGTTATGATGGCGGCGGAATAAACGCTTTATTGGATGGAAAACAAGGAGATAGCTTAAACATAAGAAATGGCAAATGGCAAGGTTTTGGTGGACAGGATATTGACTTAGAAATCGATTTGGAATGCATGGACACTTTGAATTCTTTTTCAATGGGATTTTTTCAAAATACTTACGATTGGGTGATTTTTCCCAAGCAAGTTGAGATTTATGTCAAGAATAATTTAGATGAAGAATATCAGCTGCTGACAACGATTTTAGGCAAAACTCAACCTGAGAAACCTAGAAATCTAAAAGAAGTTTATTCTGCCGATTTTGATAATATCCAAACCCGATACATAAAGATTATTGCCAGATATTATGGTAAATTGCCCGAATGGCATAATGCTGGATCGAGTTATGATGCGATGATATTTGCTGATGAAATTATAATTAGATAGTTTCCGTTCACTTGGATTTGTAATCTTTTGCTCTGCCCGTTCGGATTTGCAATTGCTCTGCTCGCTCGAATTTGCAATCCGAATGTAGTGATAAATTTCGACTTTACATTGCCGCCTAAAAATTAAATCCTGTTTCTGCTAATATGTTGAAGGCAATGTAAACGTCAGTAAAGATTCCCAAACCACAAAACCACCCAAAATCAATACTACAAAATTGATTATTCTTTATGTGCTTTTTTATAACGTTTCCATAACCGCAAAAACGCGGATGATGGAAATTCCCACTATTCGCTCGGATTTTATTCGCAAATCAGCAATCCCCAGATTTTTAGTCAGTTTAAACAGATTTCTCCCGTTGGTCGAAATGACTGATGTTAGAGGAGTTGGGGAGAGGCTTGGTGGCGGCAAAGCCGCCACCAAGCCTCTCCTTTCAATATTATTATTACTTGTCATTTCGACCGCAGGGAGAAATCTGTTAATCTTAAGTGTAATTTCAATAATTTGCTCCGAGAAAAATAGCACAGCTTATAGGCACTTGTTTTGTTGTTTTTAGAGATACCCAATTTAGCTAATAATTCAGCTTTGTATAAATATCAAATTGCAATAATAATAAAATGCTTAAAATATTTGAAAATTAAAGTGTTTAATATCAGCAAGTTGCAGAAAAGTTTGCATTATTATCAAAAAAAGTGATTTTTTTTTATTGTTGTATTAATTAATTATGTATATTTGTATTGTCATGAAAAGATAAAAAGATGAAAAAAACAATTTGTTTAATCGTATTAATGTTTTCAATAATTGGGTTTAGTGTCGCAAGCATTGTGAATCCTATATTAGTGAATGGCAAAGATTACGATAAAGACGGAAATAAAATTGCAAAAGCAAATAATAATCAAAGTGCTTTTACGGTAGTTCCAAGTCAACAAAATGATAAAATTTCAATAGTATTCGCCGAATCTGCCAAAGTTAGTAGTGTGAAAATGATTAATAATCATTCTAATATCGTTTATCAAGCTACTAAAAGTAGAGGAGCATCAAATGTATTAGATATTCCGATTGAAGATATGGAGGCTGGTACATATTTTATCAGAGTTCAAACGGATAAAGGTATTTCAGTCGAACGAATAATTATCTCAAAATAAAAGGAATAGTTTCGATTTTAAGTAATAGGTAAATCATATATTTATAAGACGGTTTTTTTATCGTCTTTTTTTAATTTCAGAATTCCTGATTTTTCGTAGTTGTTAAACCAGTGTAGTGATAAACTAAATATTTCTGATCTTCTTACTATCCCTCGAATTATTTATTAGAAATATTATTGAACCCCAACTATTAATTACGTTTAATTAAAAAACATAGCAACACTCGGATTATAGCAACACTTGGATTGCAAATAAATCCGAGCGAGCGAGATTTTATTGGCAAATCAGCAATCCCCAGATTTTTAGTCAGTTTAAACAGATTTCGACCCCGACGAAGGAAGAGGGAGAAATCTGTTATTTTCAGTTCGCAATTTCAAAACAAGAATACGACAATTTTATTTTTCGAACCAATAGAAATAATACCAATTTGATATCATTTTGGTATAACTACCTGAATTATTGAGATCGAGGCAGGAGTTCTGAGTTAATTATTATCATATCTTAAAGTTTTTGTAATTATCTTTATTATTTGCAATACAAAAATTATCTTTACAAAAAATATTATATAAATGATTTTAGTACAAGACATTTACAAATCTTTCGGAAACTTAGAAGTATTAAAAGGAATAAATCTAAGTGTAAAAAAATCTGAGATTGTTTCGGTGCTTGGAGCCTCGGGAGCCGGTAAAACAACACTTTTACAGATTATTGGTACATTATTAAAACCTGATAAAGGTAAAATCCTAATAGATAATGTAAATATAAATGAATTGGGCGAAAAGGCACTTGCAGCTTTTCGAAATCAAAATATCGGTTTTGTATTTCAATTTCATCATTTATTGCCCGAGTTTACTGCAATCGAAAATGTATGTATCCCAGGCTTTATTGCTAAAACTAATAAAAACCTTGTCCAAAAACGAGCATTAGATTTATTGAAAGCTCTAAATATCGAAGACCGAAAAGACCATAAACCAAACGAATTATCAGGAGGCGAAAAACAACGCATCGCTATTGCACGTGCACTAATCAATAATCCAAGTATTATTTTGGCTGATGAACCATCTGGAAATCTAGACTCCAAAAATGCCAAAGACCTATACAAAATAATATTTGAGTTGCGTAAAAATTTTGAACAAACATTCATTATTGTTACTCATAACGAAGAACATGCAAAATTAACTGATAAGCTTTTTACTATAAAAGACGGTATAATAATGTAATCAAAAACACTATTTGTAAAGAGAAGATTTTATCAAAACACTATGATTTATTTAGTTAATTAGTGCCTAATGTGAATGACTTATCATTCATTATCTACCAAAACCCAACTTAACGTATGATTTATCAGTCATAAGTTAGGTTCAAAATGCATATAATAAAAACACATATATTTTTTTCATAATTTTTTACTATATTTCGGGCAAATAATTTATTTAATGCCTGATAGTGAACTTCTAATTAAACTTCAAAATTTCAGAAAGGACTTACACAAGTATCCTGAGCTTTCTGGTCATGAAAAAGAAACTCAAAAACGAATAATAGATTTTCTGAAAGTTCTAAATCCAGATAAAATTATTAAGAATATTGGCGGTTATGGACTTGCATATATTTTTGATTCAGGAAACTCTGGTCCTGATGTGCTTTTTCGTGCCGATATGGACGCATTACCAATAAATGAAACCAACAATATAGAACATAAGTCTCAAAAACCGGGTGTAGCTCATCTTTGTGGGCATGATGGACATATTGCTGTTATAAGTGGTCTTACACATCTTATCGACAAGAAAAGACCTAATAAAGGCAGAGCAATTATATTATTTCAGCCCGAAGAGGAAAATGGACAAGGTGCTGCAAAAATTATTAAAGATAAAAAGTTTACGCAAATAAATCCAGATTATGCGTTTGCATTTCACAATTTGCCTGGATACGAAAAGAATACGGTCTTTATCAAAAATGGAGCTTTTTCGTCTGCCTCAACTGGAGTTATAATAAAATTAAAAGGACTTTCGTCTCATGCAGCCTATCCTGAAAATGGAAATAGTCCTGATATTTGTCTTGCGGAGCTTATACTTGAATTTAATAATATTAAAAATCAAGATATTTTTAAGGACTTTGTCTTATTAACCGTTATTCATGCAAAATTAGGCGAAATAGCTTTTGGCACAAGCCCAGGAGAGGCCGACATCATGCTCACTATTCGCTCATATTTGAATGATGATATGGATAAATTAAAAAAAGCTGTAAATTCAGTTTTAGAAACAGTTTGCAAAAAACATAAAATCAAATATAATATAGATTATACCGAATATTTTCCTGCAAGTACTAATGATGATTATTGTGTTAGTTTAGTGAGAGACGCTGCCGAAAAATCGAATATTCCGATATTAGCTTTGGAGCATGCTTTTCGTTGGAGTGAAGATTTTGGACACTTTACGATAAACAATAAATCGGCAATATTCGGCATTGGTTCAGGTAAAGAGCATCCACAATTGCATAATGAGAATTTTGATTTCCCTGATGAAATAACTGAGACAGCTATTACTGTCTTTTTCGAAATTTATAAAAAAACATTAATTTAAATGGATAATACATCATACATTGAGATAAGTAAAAAAGCATACAAAAGCAACATCAAATTTTTAAAAAAAGTTGTTGGTGATAATGTGAAAATCAGTTCAGTAGTAAAAGGGAATGCTTATGGACATGGTTATGAGCAGATGATACCTCTCGCCGAACAAAACGGCATTAATCATTTCTCTGTATTTTCGGCTTATGAAGCCAAGCAAGTTTTTAAATATATTTCTGATACTTCGGAAATAATGATTTTTGGTTTCATTAACCACGAGCAGCTTGAGTGGGTAATTGAAAATGAGATTGAATTTTACATATATGATTTGGCGGGATTAGAAAATGCAGGGGATACGGCCAAACTATTAAAGAAAAAGGCTAAAATACATATTGAGCTTGAAACTGGTTTTAAACGTACAGGCATTGAACCAGAGGAGTTTGATAGTTTGATTCTATATTTGCACGAAAATGCGGATAATTTTGTGATTAAAGGAATATGTACTCATTTTGCTGGAGCAGAAAGTATAGCTAATTATGTAAGAGTGAAAAATCAACTTATCCTTTTTAAAAAATATCATAAATATTTTGTGAAAAATAATATTATTGCCGAATATTTACACACTTCAAGTTCTTCTGCTACATTGATATATCCCGAAGCCCGTTTTAATATGGTTCGAGTTGGTATTGCTCAATACGGTTTTTGGCCTACACCAGAAGTCTTGTTGTTGCGTAACAATAAATATGGAGACAAAGAATCAAGTTTAAAACGTGTCATAAGCTGGAAATCGGAAATAATGGCAATAAAAAAAATATCCAAAGGCGAATTTGTGGGATATGGAAATAGTTTTCAAGCAGCCAAAGACATGATTGTGGCAATTATTCCGGTTGGGTATAATAATGGATATAGCCGTTCTCTTAGCAACAGAGGACATGTGCTTATTCACGGTAGGAGAGCAGATGTTCTTGGAGTAGTTACAATGAACACTATTACAGTTAATATTACAGATATCAAGAATGCTGTTAATGGTGAGGAAGTAATCCTAATTGGAAGCCACAATAAAAATAATATAACAATTGCATCTTTTAGCGAAATGAGTAGTTATCTTAATTATCAAATTTTAGCTCGTTTACCCATGAATATTCCAAGATTTGTGATTGAGTAAGCGGTTTGCGGTTAATTACCTGAGTTCGATATAGTTTTTGTAAAATATAATAATCAGTAAAAAATAATTTGTGGCTTGTTTTTAGAATTACTAAATTGTTTACTTTTTATTTATTTACGGACCTTTACATTGCCTCCAATTTACTGGCAGAAATAGGATTTGATTTCTTTGTCGGCAATGTAAAGTCAAAATAATATTATATTTTATCCGACAACAAATTTAAGGCTAATCTTTAAATCTGGGGATTGCTGATTTGCGAATAGATCAGGAGTTCTGAATTCTGTGATTCTGTAGTATAGTACTCACTTTTCTCTCTTCTCTCTTCTCTCTTCTCTCTTCTCTCCCCACTTTTCTTAATTAAATTTATCCTTGCAAACTCTACATTATTCAAAGTTTATAGCAGATGTTGAAAAAAAAACTTAATGAGTTTTGTTATTGTATTTATTAATTTCGTACTTTTGTGCTAATTATAATAACGAAATATATTGAACGCTATATCAAATAAAAGAATCCTGCTGGGTACAAAATATAGATTTTTGAATCATCTTATGTTTTGGTTGGCTTATATTCTGTTTAGTGGAATAGTCTTTTATTTTGGTAATAGCTTAACAGACGATCACTCTTACTTCTCGGCTCTAATAATCGATTTTGTTAGTATTTATGTTATTTTATTGGTTTTAATCCCAAAATTTGTTCAGAAAAAATATCAATTAACTAAGTTCTTCGTGCTGCTTATTTTGTTGATTTTATTAAATCTTACAATTAATTTCTTTTTGCAAAATTTTATTTTTGCTAACGGAGAACTTGCGTTTGACACTTGTTTGCATAGACAGATACACAGTATCCAAGTTTCATTAGTCTTTATTGTAATAGCAATAGGAATAAAGATCTTTATGATAAATCAGCAAAACCAATTACAAATGCACAAACTTGAGCAAGCTAAAACAGTTTCTGAACTTGATTTCCTTAAAACCCAAATGAACCCCCATTTCTTATTTAATATTTTAAATAATATTTATATTCAAACTCGTATAGACCCTAAAAAGTCTTCCGAAATGATTTTAAAATTATCAGATTTACTTAGATATCAACTTTATGAATGCTCCCAAGATAAAGTAATGCTAAAGGCAGAAGTCGAATACTTACGCAATTATGTGGACTTACAGAAGATGCGTATTGCAAAAATTGACATAAAATTTGAACAAAATGGTAGTTTTAAAGGTTTAATGATATATCCCTTTATGTTCATACCATTCCTTGAGAATGCTTTTAAACATGGGGTAAGTTCAAAAAATGTTGATAATTTTATTCATATTTATGCCGAGATAGTAGAAAAATATGTTATCTTTGCCGTAAAAAACTCGAAGAATGATACAAGACCGATTACAGAAATTAAACAAGGCGGAATTGGACTGATAAATATTAAAAGAAGATTAGAATTATTATATAAAGATAATCATGAACTAATTATTGAAGATAGAGATACTTATTATTATGTTAAATTAAAAATAGAATTAAAATGATGAAATGTATAATTGTAGATGACGAACCTTTAGCACGTGAAGGTATGAAAATGAACATTAGCGAGTTATCAAACCTCAAATTGGTTGGTGAATTTGAAGATGCTACTTCTGCTAATGACTTTATTCAAAAAAATGATGTGGATATTATGTTTTTGGATATCGAAATGCCTGGCGTATCAGGCCTCGAATTTCTAAGAAGTCTTAGTAATGCCCCTATGGTAATCCTAACAACTGCTTATCCGCAGTATGCCGTCGAAGCTTATGAGCTTGATGTTGTAGATTATCTGGTTAAACCTGTAAAACTTGATAGATTTATTAAAGCGGTTGCTAAAGCCGAAGAGTATATCAAGTTGTCTGAAAATACAGCTGTATTTGAAGCAATCGAAGACGATTTTATTTTTATCAAATCTGAAAGAAAATATGTCAAAATTAGATTTGATGAATTGTTGTTTATCGAAGGCCTTAAAGACTATGTAATTGTTCATGCTACTCATGGTAAATACATGACTGCGATGAATGTTAAAACTATTCATAACAAACTACCCGAAGAAATTTTCTTCAGAGTTAGTAAATCATTTATTATCAACGTAACTCATATCGCTGATATTGATGGTAATTTTGTTAATATCAAAGAAAATAGAGTGCCTATAGGACGCTCTTACAGAGATGTTTTCTTGGAATTTGTTAATAGAAGATTATTAAGAAGATAATTCTTGTTCAAAACACTAATTAGGTCTAACAAATTATAAAGTACCCAAAATTGGCGAAAATATTTTTTTGTTTGACAATCCATTACTTTATAAAAAAATAGTATCTTTACAGGTACTATTTTTTTTGTTATGATAGAAACTTGTATTAATATTATTGCACTTAAAGAAAGGACCGCTGATGATAACCAACTAGCCATAGACTTGCTCCAAATGTTGGAAAATTCGCAGAAAACTAAATTAATCGAACTGTTGGAGGCGATAGATGATAATAATTACAAGCTAATAGCTTTCCTTTTACATAAATTTAAAACACCAGTCGCAACCTTAGGATTTGATAAATTAACGTTCGAAATCGAAATTGTTGAACAAGAAGCACAAAATTATTCTTCCACTTTCGATTATAATACTAAAATTAATTGTATTTTTATATCCTTAAATAATCATATTATTGAATTAGAAAAAATACTTAAAAAATAAATCTATGGGAATAATAAACAAGTTAAAGAAAGAATTTATTGATATCATTGAGTGGTTAGATCCTAGCAATGATATTATTGTTCATCGTTTTGAAAGATATCAGAACGAAATTAAAATGGGATCAAAACTCACTGTTAGAGAATCACAGGTCGCAGTGTTTATTAATGAAGGCCAAATTGCGGATGTGTATTCACCTGGTATGTACACACTAACTACTGAGAATATGCCAATATTGGCAACTCTTAAAGGTTGGAAGTATGGCTTTAATAGCCCTTTTAAAGCAGAGGTATATTTTGTAAATACCAAAAAATTTCTTGATAATAAATGGGGAACACCTAATCCAATAATGTTAAGAGATGCCGAATTTGGTCCTATCAGAATTAGAGCTTTTGGAAATTATGAATTTAGAGTAAATGACGCTGCAACCTTTATTCGTGATATTGTGGGTACAGACGGAAGTTTTACAACCGAACAAGTTACTAATCAATTGAGAACTATTATTGTAACTCGTTTTACTGATGCAGTAGCAGAAGCCAAAATTCCTGTCTTAGACATGGCGGCTAACTATAATGAGTTTTCCGAAGTCATTGGTAAAGTTATAACTGAAGAATATAAGGCTTATGGTCTAGAAATGACTAAATTCTTAGTTTCTAATATATCTCTTCCACCAAATGTTGAAGAAGCTCTCGACAAGCGATCAAGTATGGGGATTATTGGAAATATGAGCCAATATACTCAATTTCAAGCCGCTAATGCAATGGAAGCCGCTGCTACCAATCCTGGCGGAGGCGGAGCGTCCGAAGGAATGGGAATGGGAATGGGGCTGGCTATGGCAAACACTATGATGACTAATATGAATCAAAGTAATCAGCAACAGCAACCACAACAGCAAGGCGGAGGAGCTCCTCCACCAATGCCACCTGCTTTAACTTATTTTGCAGTTGTAAACGGACAGCAATCTGGTCCTTATGATGTGAATACATTAAAACAAATGGCGGCGAATGGCTCATTATCAAAAGATACCCTTGTCTGGAGAGACGGAATGACCAATTGGACTGCGGCTGGGCAAGTGCCAGAAATGACGCAAGTGTTCGGTGCTACTCCGCCACCAATACCACCGCCACCACCGGTGCCAGGTATCTAAAAATATTGCGGGTGTGTTATGCACCCGTTTTTTTTGCAACTAATATTTGTAATTTTGCACTCAATCTTTTATCACAGTAAAGATTTCAACCGAAAATAGCATACCTGGTTTTTTGCATAATCTAAAATGATGATTACAAACATACTAATGAGTGATTTCTTATTAGTCTTGCAGAAAATGATTTGTTTTTTTGAATTGAAATAAATGAATATGGGAATGTGATAATTAGCACAACATTACTAAATTCAGAATTAATTAAAAAGGATGGCAGTTATTCATGTGAGATACCAAGAAAAATAGATGAGCAGATCTTTTATTTTGTTGAACCCGAAGAAATAAATTATTCAGAACATAGTTTAATTAAGCTAATACATCAAGCGACATGATACAATTTCAATTCTTTCCGTGGTAAATATCATTTAGAATTCATAATGCAAGTTCAAGAGTAGACCCTCGTTAAAATTTGATATTAATCTGATTAGTGTGCCGCATACATTATTCAATAATCATATTTTTATCGGAAATAAATAGAATCTCTAATTGGTGTAAAAAGTCGAATTATCTGTATCTACTTTAGGGATAATTTTAATTAAACTCGTAAGCTTTCCTTGCTTTTTAAAAATTCAATGTTTTTTTTGTTATTTTTGGAACATTAAATATTTTTAAATGTTTAAAGATATAGTTTAATTAAATATTTTTTCATGGATAAAACAATTCGTATCCGAAAGGGAGTGGATATAGATCTAAAAGGCAAAGCTAAGAACCAGTTTATGGCTGATCATAATCCCGAACTCTTTGCTTTAAAGCCTATCGATTTTTTTGGACTTGTCCCGAAATTAAGTTGGAAAGAAGGCGAAAAAGTTAAACAAGGAGAGCCTGTCTTTTTTGATAAATATCGTCCAGATATTGTTTTTGTGGCTCCTGTTGCTGGACTTATAAGCAAAGTTGTGCGAGGAGATAAACGCAAAATGCTCGAAATTATCATAGAAAAATCTGATGAAATTGGAAAAATCAAGCATAATATTTCTAAAGACGATTTGAAAAATGCTGAGGCAATTAAAAAATTGTTTTTAAATGCTGGCATTTGGCCTTATATCAAGCAAAGACCTTATGGAATAATCGCTAATCCAGAAACTAAACCACGAGATATTTTTATTTCGATGTTCGATTCAGCTCCTTTAGCTCCAGATTTTGAGTTTATTCTTAATGCTGATAAAGAAGAGATTAATTTGGCATTAAAAACCATTAAACTTCTAACTGACGGCGACGTATATCTTAGTTTTAAGAAAGGCTCAAGGCTTGTTGATTTAATTGAAAATAAAGAAAATTACAAAATCAATTACTTTCATGGACCACATCCTGCTGGTTTACATGGCGTGCAGATTAATAAAATAAAGCCTATTAATAAAGGCGAAATTGTGTGGACCGTTAATGCTACCGACTTGCCGATTATTGGAAGTTTTCTGAAAACTGGAATTTATAATCCAGAAAGAACTGTCGCTCTTGCTGGTTCAGAGGTTAAAGAGCCTGCTTATTTTAAAACTACTGCTGGAGCAGATTTAACACAATTGTTAAAATCTAAATTAAATACTGATGATAATCTTAGAGTGATTTCTGGAAATGTTCTTACAGGTTCTAATATTTCGCACAGCAGATTTTTGGGCTTTTTTGATAATTTAGTTACTGTAATTCCCGAAGGTAATAAGCATGAATTGTTTGGCTGGGCATTACCAGGATTTAATAAGTTAAGTTTGACAACTACTTTTATGTCAAAATTATTCCCTCGCAAAAAATTTGCACCAGATACAAACTTACATGGTGGGAAAAGAGCCTATGTCGTTACAGGACAGTACGAAGCAGTTTGTCCAATAGATGTCTATCCGCAATTGCTTATTAAAGCTATTCTTGCCGAAGATATCGATAAAATGGAGCAAATGGGAATTTATGAAATAATTGAAGAAGATTTTGCATTATGCGAATTTGCTTGTACATCAAAAATGGATGTGCAGGAAATTGTGCGTACTGGTCTTAATTTGATGATTAAAGAAATGTCGTAAAAAATAATAATATGAAGTTTCTAAGAAAAAGAGTTGATAAAATTAAACCTCATTTTGAAGAAGGGGGAAGATTTTATTTTTTGCATTCGGTTTTTGACGGTTTTGAGACTTTTTTGTTTGTGCCAGATCATGTTACCAAAAAAGGTGCTCATATTAGAGACGCAATAGACATGAAACGCACAATGATAATTGTTGTACTTGCTTTAATGCCAGCTTTGTTGTTCGGTATTTATAATACTGGCTTACAACATTTTATTGCAACAGGACAGCCACAAGAGTTTTGGCCCATGATAAGTTATGGAATTATAAAAGTTATTCCTCTGATTGCGGTAACCTATATTGTCGGACTTGGAATTGAGTTCGCTTTTGCACAGGTTCGCAAACACGAAATTAGCGAAGGCTTTCTTGTAACTGGAATACTTATACCATTAATAGTACCTGCCGATATTCCTTTGTGGATGCTTGCGATTGCAACAGCGTTTGCGGTAATAATTGGTAAAGAAGTTTTTGGTGGCTCTGGTATGAATATCCTTAATCCTGCTCTTACTGCACGAGCATTTTTGTTTTTCGCATATCCTTCATGGATGTCTGGAGATAAAATTTGGGTCAGCGGTATGATGAGTGGCGAAGGAATTATTGACGGATATTCTGGTGCTACTTTACTCGCTCAGTCTGCTACTGGAGCTTCCAATTTTATTAATGGCTTTGGTGAAAAAGTAAGCCATCTCGAAATGTTTATTGGAACAATCCCTGGCTCTGTTGGAGAAACTTCTATAATCGCTATATTACTTGGTGCATTAATTTTACTTGTTGCTGGACTCGGAAGTTGGCGAATTATGTTTTCAACTCTTGCCGGAGGTATTGTTATGGGGCTATTGCTAAATGTGTTTGCTGTTAATTCGGCAATGGAAATAGCTTGGTTTGAGCAACTTATGTTAGGCGGATTTGCTTTTGGGATGGTGTTTATGGCAACCGATCCTGTTACTGGTGCTCAAACAAATAAAGGGAAATATATTTATGGATTTCTTATAGGTTTTCTTGCTATACTTATTAGGGTGCTAAATCCTGCTTACCCAGAAGGTATGATGCTTGCTATTTTGTTAATGAACGTATTTGCTCCTTTAATTGACCATCTTGTTGTACAGCAAAATATTAAAAAAAGATTAAAACGTTCTGTATCATCAGTTAAATCTTAAAATTATGGATAGGAATAGTAATAAATATACATTTATATACGCCGTTATAATGGTGATTGTGGTCGCTACAATTCTAACTTTTGTGGCTGTTAGTTTGCAACCATTTCAAAAGAAAAATGTGGAGCTCGAAAAAAAGAAAAATGTTTTGGCAGCTTTTAATGTTGAGAGTAATCCTGATAATGTAGAAAGCCTTTACAAGGAAATTATTGTTGAAGTTTTTGCTATAAATGTTGAAGGCGAGAAGTTAGATAATGTTGATGCGTTTAAAATTAATCTAAAAGATGAGTTGAGAAAACCTCCTGCCGACCAACAATGGCCTATTTATGTCGCAAAAACTCAAGATGGAGATTTAAAATACATATTTCCTTTGTATGGTAAAGGATTGTGGGGACCACTTTGGGGGTATATTTCCTTTTATGAAGATTTGAATCATGTTTTTGGCGTTTATTTCGATCATAAATCCGAAACTCCTGGTTTGGGTGCAGAAATTTCAACCGCCGAGTTCCAAAAAGAGTTTATTGACAAATCTATTTTTGATGAAAATGGAAATTTCGTTTCTATCGACCTTATAAAAACTGATGCAAGTGATAATAACCACGCTGTTGATGCAGTATCTGGAGGAACTATTACTTCGCACGGTTTGCGAGATATGCTTAAAACTTGTTTGAGTGCTTATTTGAAATTTATTGAAAATAATAAAAAATAATACCTTATGTTTTCTAAAAAGAATTTAAAATTATTGACAGACCCGATAAATAAGAACAATCCTATAACTGTGCAGGTTCTGGGTATTTGTTCTGCATTGGCAGTTACGGTCAAATTAGAGCCTGCTGTGGTTATGTCGTTAAGTGTTATTTTTGTAATGGCAATGTCAAATGTGGTTATTTCTTTGTTGCGAAATACAATCCCTAAACGAATTAGAATTATCGTTCAATTGGTCGTTGTGGCAGCACTTGTGATTATTGTCGATCAGTTTTTAAAAGCGTTTGTGTTCGATGTTAGTAAACAACTTTCGGTTTTTGTTGGGCTGATTATTACAAATTGTATTATCATGGGACGACTTGAGGCTTTTGCTCTCTCAAATTCTCCTAAACGTGCCTTCCTTGACGGTATAGGAAACGGTCTTGGATATGGTGCAATATTGATTATTGTTGCATTTTTTAGAGAGTTGTTTGGTAGTGGGACAATCTGGGATATTCAAGTGGTTCCCGAAAAATTTTATCAGCTTGGATATGCTAATAATGGATTGATGATATTGCCGCCTATGGCTCTTATTGTGGTTGGTGTAATTATTTGGGTGCAACGCAGCCGGAATCGTGAACTAATAGAAGAATAAAACTATGGAAAATCTAATCAATATTTTTATAAAGTCAGTTTTTATTGACAATATGGTTTTTGCCTATTTTTTAGGCATGTGCTCGTATCTTGCTGTTTCTAAGACTGTTAAGACTTCTTTTGGATTAGGAATGGCTGTGGTTTTTGTCTTAACTATTACATTACCAATCAACTACTTGTTAGAAAATTATGTGCTTAAATTAGGAGCACTTTCGTGGATATCTGATGACTTTGCAAATGTTGACCTTTCGTTTTTGTCGTTTATACTTTTTATCGCAATTATTGCTGCTATGGTGCAATTGGTCGAAATGGTAATTGAAAAATATTCGCCTGCATTATACTCTTCTTTAGGGATTTTCTTGCCATTGATAGCGGTAAATTGTGCAATTCTTGGTGGCTCTTTATTTATGGCCGAAAGAGAGTATGCAAATATTGCTGAAGCTACTGTTTTTGGATTTGGCTCTGGGATAGGTTGGTTATTAGCGATTGTTGGTATTGCTGCAATCCGCGAAAAAATCAAATATTCAAATGTGCCAAAACCATTAAAAGGATTAGGCATTACATTTATTATAACTGGTCTTATGGGACTTGCATTTATGGGATTTATGGGTATTAATTTGTAAAATAAAAACTATGATATTTCTGTCAACACAAACTTTAATTATAATTAGTGCAATAACGGTTTTCCTTATTATAATAATTGCACTTGTCATGATGTTGTTACTTGCCAAGAAAAAACTAACTCCTCAAGGTGATGTTAAAATTACTATTAATGATGGAGACCCGATGATTATTGAACCTGGAACTTCGCTTTTGCAAGCACTTAGCGAGCAAAAAATATTTGTTCCGTCTGCTTGCGGAGGAGGTGGCACTTGCGGTATGTGTAAATGTCGTATAGTTGAAGGTGGTGGAGTGATTTTACCAACCGAAACAGGCTTTTTTACACGTAAAGAACAGCAAAACTATTGGAGACTTGCTTGTCAGGTAAAAGTTCGAAATGATATGAAAATTGAGCTTCCACCAGAAGTAATCGGAGTTAAAAAATGGGAGTGTGAAGTTGTTTCAAATCGAAATGTCGCTACTTTTATCAAAGAGTTTGTTGTTAAGTTACCAGATGGCGAAAATCTGGATTTCTTATCAGGTGGATATATACAAATTGATGTCCCAAAAATTGATGTTGATTTTTCTAAAGATATTGAAGTTGAAGATGAATTTCGCGAAGATTGGGACGCACTAAATTTGTGGAGTCTTAAAATGAAAAATGATGAAGAAACTTTTCGTGCATACTCTATGGCTAACCATCCTGCCGAGGGTAATATTATTATGCTGAATATTCGTATTGCAACACCTCCTTGGGATAGAAAAACAAAATCATTTATGAAAGTGAATCCTGGAGTTTGTTCTTCGTTTACTTTTTCTCGTAAACCTGGCGATAAAGTTATGATATCTGGACCTTATGGAGAGTTCCACATTAAGCAAACAGAGAGAGAAATGATGTTTATCGGCGGGGGAGCAGGAATGGCTCCTATGCGCTCTCATATTTTTGACTTATTTGAAACCATAAAAACTGGCCGTAAAGCTACTTTTTGGTATGGTGCAAGGTCTAAGCGTGAAGTGTTTTACGAAGATGAATTTAGAGAAATTGAAAAAGCATTTCCAAACTTTACTTTCCATATTGCTCTGTCAGAACCAAAAGAAGAAGATAATTGGGATGGATATACAGGATTTATACATAAAGTAATTTATGATAATTATTTGGTAAATAACGAAGAACCTGAAGAGATAGAGTATTATCTTTGCGGACCACCTATGATGAATGATGCAGTTTTCAAAATGTTAGATAATCTCGGTGTTCCAGAAGAAATGATTGCATTTGATGATTTTGGCGGATAGTGATATCATTTTTTTGTCCGTTAGGCGATGTCCTGCGATGTGCTGAGCTTTTGTCGAAGGGACATAAATATTAGTAAAAAAACAGTTAAGTTTAATGTGCTTTCCCGTAGGGAATAAACATTGCAATATAAGCTTGGAACCCGAAACTCCTTGCCTCCAAATCTTATGTCAATTTTTCAATTTGAAAATTTCAATAAATAAAGTATTTTTGCAAACTAAAATTAAACAAGATATATGGAAATCCCTGCAAAGTACGAATCGCAAGATATTGAGAAAAAATGGTATCAGTTTTGGTTAGATAAAAATTATTTCCATTCAGAACCCGATAGTCGTGAGCCTTATGTGAATGTAATTCCTCCACCAAATGTTACAGGAGTTTTGCACATGGGACACATGCTTAATAATACCATTCAGGATATTTTGGTTCGTCGTGCAAGAATGCTTGGTAAAAATGCAGTTTGGATTCCTGGAACCGACCATGCTTCAATTGCCACCGAAGCTAAAGTTGTTGCTAAACTAAAAGCTGATGGAATTGATAAAAATAATCTTACTCGTGATGAGTTTCTCGAACACGCTTGGGAGTGGAAAGAAAAACATGGTGGAATTATTCTTGAGCAATTAAAAAAACTTGGTGCGTCATGCGACTGGGAAAGAACTTGTTTTACTATGGACGAAATTCGTTCAGAATCTGTAATTAAGGTCTTTTGCGATTTATACGAAAAAGGTTTGATTTATCGCGGAGTTCGTATGGTTAATTGGGACCCTGAAGCAAAAACAGCGGTCTCAGACGAAGAGGTTTTACATACTGAAGAAAATTCAAAACTTTATTATGTAAAATATCAAATACTTGGCGAAAATAATTACGTAACAATTGCTACAACTAGACCTGAAACAATTCTTGGTGATACTGCCGTTTGTGTTAATCCAAACGATAAGAGATTTGAAAACTTAAAAGGCAAAAGAGTAATTGTTCCGATGGTAAATCGTGAGGTGCCAATTATTTTTGACGATTATGTCGATATGGAGTTTGGTACTGGTTGTCTGAAAATCACTCCAGCACACGATATAAACGATTACGAAATAGGAGTGAGGCATAATCTTCAAAGTATAGATATCTTTAATGATGACGGCACTCTAAACGAAGCAGCGGAGTTGTTTGTTGGTGTTGATAGATTCGAAGCCAGAGAACTTGCAGTAAAAGAGCTTGAAAAAATTGATGCACTTGTTAAAACTGAAGATTATACAAATAAAGTTGGTCGATCCGAAAGAACTAATGCGGTTATAGAGCCAAAATTATCTATGCAATGGTTTCTTAAAATGGAAAATCTTTCAAAACCTGCTTTAGAAGCCGTTGAAAATGATACCGTTAAGCTTTTGCCTGCCAAATTTAAAAACGTTTACCGACATTGGATGGAAAATGTCCGTGATTGGTGCCTTAGTCGTCAACTTTGGTGGGGACACAGAATACCCGCATATTATTTGCCAAATTCAAACGAGTTTGTTGTTGCAGATTCCGATGAAAAAGCTCTTGCTTTGGCTCGTCAAAAAACTGGAAATCAAAATCTTAAAATTAGTGATTTACATCAGGACGAAGATGTTTTGGACACTTGGTTTAGCTCGTGGTTGTGGCCAATATCAGTTTTTGACGGTATAAGCAATCCAGATAATCCAGATTTTAAATATTATTATCCTACAAACGACTTAGTAACCGCTCCCGAAATTCTTTTCTTTTGGGTTGCTCGTATGATAATTGCAGGTTACGAATATGCTGGCGAAAAACCTTTCTCAAATGTTTATCTTACTGGAATAGTTAGAGATAAACAAAAACGTAAAATGTCTAAATCATTGGGAAACTCTCCTGATCCGCTAGTTTTAATTGATAAATATGGTGCCGATGGTGTTAGAGTAGGCATGTTATTTTGCTCTCCTGCTGGTGGCGATTTGCTTTATGACGATAGTTTGCCCGAGCAAGGACGAAATTTTGCAAATAAAATATGGAATGCTTTCCGACTTGTTAAGAACTGGGAAGTTGACGATGATATTTCGCAACCTGAACACTCAAATATCGCTTTTCAATGGTTTGATGCAAAATTAAACGAAACTATTGAAACTCTTAATTCGCAATATGATGATTTTAGGTTATCAGAGGCTTTAATGACGGTTTACAAGCTGTTTAGAGACGATTTTTCATCTTGGTATCTCGAAATTATTAAGCCAGATTATCAAAAACCAATTGACGCTGTAACATACAATCAAAGTTTAGAGTTTTTTAAGAAACTTACTTTGTTACTTGCTCCGTTTATGCCATTTATTACCGAAGAGTTGTGGCAGTTCCTCAAAAATGATCATGATGTTGAATCTATTGTAATTGCACAATGGCCTACAATTGAAAAGTTTGACAAAAAAATAATCTCAGATTTTGAAGACTGCATGGATGTTGTTACAAATATCAGAAATATCCGTCAAGAAAAAAACTTACCACTAAGAGAAAAACTACAACTTAATATTGTTAAACACGGTGAATATAATAGTAAGTTTAACTCAATTATCCAGAGATTAGGTAAACTCGAAGAAATCCAATTTATTGATAATAAGTTAGATAATGCTGCAAGTTTTTTAATTAAAGCACATGAATATTTTATCCCTTTAGACAATTTAATTGATAAAGATGAAGAAATCAAAAAAATTGAAGAAGAACTAAAATATACCGAAGGATTCTTAAATTCTGTTATGAAAAAGCTTGGAAATGAACGCTTTGTAAATAACGCACCCACAGCAGTTCTCGAAATCGAACGCAAAAAGCAAGCAGATGCAGTAGCGAAAATCGAAATTTTAAAAGAACAAGTAGCAAAACTGAAAGGGTAGGGATGTTGTATTAAAGTCTATGTAAAAGAATGTGAATAAAAATTAAGAGTTTGACTAATAGTTTTTACAATTTTCATTAGCTTTACCGATAAATAAGAAAGCATGGCCAAAGTGCGGATTAATATAGAAAGTATTGATGGAAAATTGTTTAAAATAAAAACAATTGACTCAGATAATTCTAAGTTAGCTTCTTTTACACATTATTTGCATAATCATAATAATGGAGTTTGTAGTTTTTACAAAAAAGATGCACTTTCTTATCTAAAAGGATTTCCACTTCTATCCCTAACGCAAAAACTAGTTGCATAATGAAACAAACATCTAAAAACATGAATAGAGAGGATTTTATGAGTTTTTTTCGGGATGATGAAAAACTAAATACGCTTTCATCAGATGATAGGATTGAAATATTTCTTCAGATTTTGCAAGGTAGTTCTGATATAACAAAAGAACTATTAGATGAATTAATATGTGATTACAACGTCAATAATCTAAATATATGCGAATCAAATAATGGCTAAATCACATAATTGGACAAGAGAACAAACGATAGTAGCATTTAATGTTTACTGTAAAATTCCATTTAAGAACAGTAACAAAGCACATCCAACTATAATAAAATATGCTAATATTATTGGGCGTTCGACATCAGCCTTAAATATGAAAATTGGCAATATAGGAAGATTAGACCCTGAATTAAGGAAGAGAGGAATTACGGGTTTGGCAAATGGTGCGAAATTAGAAAAAGTTATTTGGGATGAATTTCACGGTAATTGGGAAGAATTAGCTTATGAAAGTGAGAGGTTAATTTCTCAATTTCAAAATAAAACTATCATAGAAACAAATCAAATAGATTTAACAGATTTGCCAGAAGGAAAAGATGTTGAACGACTTATAAAAACAAGAGTAAACCAAAATTTCTTTCGGTCTTCAGTTTTATCTGCATATTATCAAAAGTGTTGTATCACAGGTATAGAGATTTCTGATTTGTTGGTAGCAAGTCATATTATTCCTTGGTGTTTAAATAAAGAGCAAAGAATTAACCCCAGAAATGGTTTATGTTTAAATTCAATACACGACCAAGCCTTTGATAAAGGTTTTTTAACTATCACTACCGATTATAAAATTAAAATTTCTGACGCTATCTTTGAACATAAAGAAAATCAATCCATAGCAGATTTATTTCTCAAATACAATAAACAAAAAATTACACTTCCAGATAAATTTATTCCTTCGCAAGAGTTCCTTAAATACCATAATGATAATATCTTTCGCGGATAAGTCTTTGCGTGAGGGATAGAAGCGTAAAGCCCACAGCGAGGTACGAGCGAGGACTTGTAGCGTATAGCCCGACCCTTGTGGTCACGCCCAAAGAATATAAGAAAAATGACACCAAGAAAATGGACCAGACTTCAAGGTTTTTCAGACAATTTTAAAATTGTAGAATCAGACGCAGAAGCTTAAATTTTATGAATATAAAATCAAACGGTTTTTAACTGATGTTGCACTTGGAATGATGCCGTCCAAAGTATGGACAGGACAATATGATGCAACGGGTGGTTACCTGATTATAAAAGAAAATGGAGACGTTTTGTGCTATCACATTTATAATCGAAATGAATTCGAAAACTATTTGTTACATAATACAAAACTTGAAACAGCAAGTTCGTCAAAACACGGATTTGGAGAAATTTATCAGGAGAACGAACAATTATATTTTACTTTGAACCTCCAAATAAGGTTTATAAAATAATGTGCATTTATCAAAATTGAAAAACAATATTATTAATTAGTTGCAATTTCTCTCCCTCTACGCCCCACACAACGAATCATCCACAAAAGCAAGTTTCCAGCCCTCTGGAGTATTTACAAAATAAAACCCCCGTGGATTGCCATATTCATTGGGAGTATAAACCGCCACAATATCGGCATTTGCATAAGCTAAATCTACAGGTGCTGTCTCAAAGGTCTCATTATCAACAACAACGTCAGAAAGTTTTTGCAAATATTGGTAATATATTATATTGTTTTGATCAAATATAGCATCGCAAGGGTGATTATCTTCTAACAAATATTCAATTATTACTTTGTCGTTTCTTTCTGGTTTGCTTTCAAAATCTGAATACGAGTTAAAACCAAAATCTTCCTCTCTTGATGCTAATATAGATATAGTGCCAGGAGCGTGGTAGCGTCTTATGTCCATTTTTGGATCAATGTATTTTGCGAGTGTTTTGTCATTATCACGCAATAAGCTGTTAAAGTTTTGTTCCCAATAGCAATCATTTAGGAAACTCTTTAGAATAGTGAGAAATATATCTTCAACATCTTCATCAGAAGCATTGCTAACGTCTAAATCTTCTACTTTGAATGATTCTATTACACGTTCAATAATACTTTCCATCATTTCTTTTTCTTCTTCGGGATATTCAAAGCAAATATTAAAATATCTATAGTCATCAAGTATGGCGTAATCAGTGTGCAACATATTATCTACCTTATATTTGATAACATAGTGATTGCTTTCTAATTTTTTATCTAAAACTTCATCCTTCGAGTTTAATGCTTCTTTATAAGCTTCACCAATTGGAAGGTGTTCTCCATCTGAATTGAAGTCGATTTTGTACTCGTAATAAACTAACAATTTGATTTTTTTGTCTTCTGAGATAAATTTTTGCCCATCTTGGTTTGGTGCTTCACCTTGCGGAATTAAGAAATCGGGATATTCAACGGTGTAGTTGTAGCGGACATTGTGGTACGTTTCGTACTTTACGCTGTTTTGTTGTGTGTCTGTTTTTTTTTGATTGCCGCCACACGCTGCTAAAATGACAAGGATTACTACAAAATAAATTATTTTGTTCATTTTTAAAAGTTTTTACTGTTGATGTATTATTTTTCCCATTTTTCGTTTTTCCAATTTAATGAAACTTCTTTAGTTGCCTCATAAGGAATCTCATAAGTTTCATCATAATTCATTAACTGATAGGTGTCGATACTTACTTTTAGCGAAGTGCCGTTTTGGGGTAGTTTATAATATAGATTATACGCACCTTTGGTAAATTGCTGTTTCGCAAACTTTTGGGTATCGGGTGATAGTTGTGAAATATCAACAAAATCGGTTAATGAATAGTTTTGATTTCCGCCAAGTTGATAATCGAAATCTTCGGTAAGTTTTCCGTTTTCGTAGAAGAATATTCTTATTTTACTTCCCGATTCTGTCATATTATTTATGGCTACTAATTTGCGTGTGTCTTCTAAATTCCAATAGCACATTTCCCACCCATATTGCATTCCGGTAAGGTCGAGGAATCTGTTTTGTACATCGCAAACATCAATTGGAGTTGATGCAATATCAAAAGCTTTTTCTTTACCAATATTGTTGAGTAGCAGCTTACGATTGTCTGTGCTGATTTCTTCGATTGGAAACGCATCATTGGGTAGAAGCAGAAATAGATCTTTAATGTTCACAGCTTTTGCGTCATTTGTTTCTTCTCCAATCTCATTTTCTTGTTCCACTGAGCCCAAAGTTTCGGTGCTGTTGTTTTTTTGATTTCCTCCTTTGCAGGATAAAAATACTGCAATAATAATAAATAGATAAATGTTTGTTTTCATAGTTTTAATTTGTTATATGTTTTAAATAGAGATTCCAAATATATATGTTTTTTACTGAAATGAGCCATGAATGGTCTATTTTTTACCAAAAAATTGTTTGCAGTTTGCAAATACAAATATAGAAAGCAGTGTTATGAAATAAAAAATCTATTTTTCATAACTTTCTTGTTTTAAAAGTTTAAATGAGCGGAATATGAAGCAATAAAACTTGAATAATTATTGTCAAACAACGGCGAAGCCCTCACGACCAAAGGAAGTAATAAACTTTAGTTCGACAGGCTTCGCCGTTTTCTTACTTGTGATGCGATGTGCTGCGATGCACTGAGCCTGCCGAAGTGAGCTTGCAAGCACTGCGATGCACTGAGCCTGCCGAAGTGAGCAACGCCGAAGTGTCGAAGTAAGCCTGCCGAAGTGAGCTTGTCGGAATTATCAAAGACTTAAAAATATGGAGTTTTAACTGTGCTTAACTCGAAAACTCGTTTCTTGCAGACACTAAATTGGTGTCGCACAATAAATAAATATATGAATATCCTTATAATTGTTTTGCAAATTCCATTAATTCGCTTACAAAATTTGTCCAGCTTAATTCTTTTTTTAATTCACGAATGTTTTCGATAAATGTTGATTGAGAGCAAGTTTCGAAATAATCTTGAATGCCATTTTTGATTAGTTCTACTTCAGGTTTTGGTACAATTAGTCCTGTTTTGTTATCTTGAATGATTTCTGATAGTCCTCCTACATCGGTTGCAATCATTGGAGTCTCAAAATGATATGAAATCCCAGTTATTCCGCTTTGAGTTGCATTTTTATAAGGTAATATGCAAACATCAGAGGCACCAAAATATAAGCTTACTTCTTTGTCTGAAATATATTTTACATGCTTATGTATGTTCTCTTGATTTGAATTATTATTTATCAAAACATTATATTTATCAAAATTACCATAAACTTCGCCGGCAATTACTAATTGATATGACTTGTCGAGGTCTGAAAAAGCTTCAATTAGTAAATCTAAACCTTTGTAATCACGGATAAATCCAAAAAATAAGATTGTTTTTTTTGTTGTATCAAGTCCTAATTTCTGTTGTGCAGTTTTTTTATCTACTATAGGACCAAAATGGTCGTAAAGCGGATGAGGTAGAAGCTTAACTTTTGCATTTGGGAGATAAAAAAGCAAATCGTTTTTGACTTTCTCTGACATTGCTATAAACCCGTCATTGCGTTTTATAAAATATTTTGTAAATGCTTTGTCAAAAAACTTTTTTTCGTGTGGGATTACATTATCTAAAATAGTGATAACTTTAGTGTTTTTTTGCATTTTCCCAGCGACATAACCTAAGGAAGGACCAAAATACGACATCCAGTATTTCATTATTAAGATGTCGGGTGAAGATTTTTTGACTTTTGATGCTGCATAAGGCCAGTTTAATGGAAAAGCTGAGTTAAGCACTCTTGTAGAATTAATAATATCAACGATATCGTCTTCTTTTACCATTTGAGTTTCGCCTGGGAATAACATTTTGGGATATTGAGTTGTAAAAGTAAATGCTTTTACTTCGTGTCCTAAATTTTGCAATTCTCGCATTACAGACGCATTAAATTGTGCAATTCCGCCTCGAAAAGGGTAAAATGTTGATAAATATGATATTTTCATTAGACTTTGCTAAGTTTTAAAACTTCGTCAAAAACAGTTGTTGGTTTTAAATCATACATACATGATGTTTCTCTTTTGCATGAGTTTCCATAAAAACAATCGCATCCATTTTCTGGCTCCACTATTACACCTCTGTTATAAAGATAAAACTCATGTTTATTAAAAATATTATTCATTAAAACAATCTTTTTCTGTAATGCAGTTGCAATATGCATCATCATGGAGACTTGCGTAACAATAATATCTAAAGCAGATGTAATTGCAAAAAACTCTTCTAATGAATATGTGCCTGGATACCAAGCTCCTGTTTTATTTGCAAGCATAGTGTTCTTTTCGTCTTCTTGCGGACCGCCAAGTATTACAGGAAAAAAACCTGCTTTCAGAAGTAGATTGATAAGCTCGATCCACATTTCATCGGACCATAAACGAGTAAGCCACCTATTACCGCAGCCTGTATTTAATCCAATAATTAGTTTGCCTGACGATTGTTTGAGCATTTTTTCTTTCCATAATTCTGAAAGCTTCTGATTGTAGTTTAATAAATATGGCTCATCATTGAATTTTAGATGACAAATCTGAAAAATCTCATCTAAATAATGTTGTGTATTTGCTTGTGAATGATGGTCAAAATATCCAGTAATTAGTTTGTGCTCAGCGGCTTTTGTGGCTGCGTCAATATGATTGTTATTCCAAATAAAACCAAACTTTTCAGTGGAGTCAACCTCGGCTAACAACATACAAGCTTCTTCTTCTTTGTCAAGATTAATTGTAATATCAAATTTTTTGTTTCGCAAAATATAAAGTGAAGTTTCATTCCATTTATAAATACAATCAATATCTTCTTTTGGCAATACATCAGGCGAAAGTGTCAACCAACTTATATGGCAATCGGGATATAGTTGTTTGTACTTAATCACTAAAGGAGTTGTGCGAATAACATCGCCCATAGCTCCCAACTTGATGATTAAAATGCGTTTGCTTATTCTTTGATAGTAAGAACAATTTTCGCAATCTACTCCATGAGTTTTATTGGGTTTGCAAGGTATTGCACCTTTAAAGTGTTTGCAATCGTATTTAACTAATTTAATATCCATAATCGAAATTTATTTAGCAAAATTAAGAAAATATATTAATTGATGAATATAAAATGCTGAATGTACTTTTATTTGTTCTGAAAGTAACGTATTGTCAGAAATAAGTGTGTTATTAAAAATGTTAATATGGTTTTTGGGTTTACTCGCTTGAACCGTGAAACCGATAACAGTTAGCCAATTTTACTGTATTCCCGAATTGCCGAAAACCACAAGTCAAAAAAACTAATCATTAATTTAATAAACATATTTTCCCTAAAGAAGCCCTTAATCCTCTTAATTCCTCATCACACTATAGTAAAGTTTGATTTTTTTCGGGCAATAATGATAGTCTTTCAAAAAACAAATGAGCAGAAATAGCTTGGGTTTAAAATGTTAAAACTTTATCACTATCAACTACCCAATCTGCTAATTCTCCCATTGTGGATTTTTTAGCTCCTTCAAAATACGGGTGGTTTTTATATATCCCGCAGCGTGCCATACAAGTGCCGCAGACTTTAACAGGTACTCCGTTTGCGATTAAGCCTTTTAGCATTTGCGATAAATCTTGGTCGTAATTTTGTGGTGCTTTACAAGCATCTCGAGCCATATCAACAGAATCGTTCATCAGAAAAATTCTAACTTCTTGCCCACTTTTTTTAAGTGTTTCTGCTAATCTTAATCCATTCCACGTAATGTCAGTGTTATCGTAAGGTTCGCGATTAAAAATAATTAGTGTCTTCATATTATCAACATATTATATAATTGGTTTTTTAAAAAGGATTTTATTGTTAATACTGTGATTTTGTAGTTTATTTGGTGGCAAATTTACCGATTACCGATTACCCTCCAACTGACTACCGATTACTGTCCCCTTGGTCCTTTGTATTTATGTAGTAGGTGTTTTCTAAAATCTTTATCAGCTTGATATAGTTTTGCTACCTTTTGTATTGGTATTATTTTTTTATATTTTTGGTGATATTCATTTTCAAGTATTGCTTTTTCTTGATTTATTTCCACCATTCTATCAAGTTTTGTTGTTAGATCTTTTTCGCTAATTATTTCGCAATTTGCTCTTATGTCTCGATGAATTGATCTTTCTTCGTCAAATAGAGTGCTTGTTTTCTCATTAAACTCGTTATAAACGGGCCAAAATTGTTGAGCTTCATCAACAGTTAGGTTAACTTTTTCTGTAATAAAGGCAACTTTTTCAGCTTGAATTTTTTCGTCATCTATAAATCTTTGTTGATATCCTTTGCCTTGTGAAAACCCTATAAGGCTGATGCTACTTAGAATTATTGTCAGTGTTATTAGTTTAATATTTTTCATAATTTTTTATTTATTCGTAAAGTAACTCATATTCAATATAATATTGGCTTAAATATTCTTCAATTTCTTCGTCTTTTATGTTGCTGGCGGCATATAATTCTTCTGTATCGTTAAGATATTCGTAAAATACCATATCGTCAGCATATAGTTCATACAATAAATCGCTATTTTCGACATTTGCAATATTTTCGATATTAGAGCCACCTATTATTGGTTTTGGATCTACGAAAGTATGCAAACCGAATTTAATTCCTGTTGCTAATAAAATTAAAGAGGCAGCCATATAGATATATGGCTTAAAAATTTGAAAAAGCGAGCTGTTTTTTTGTTGAACATCGTTTTCGATTTTTTCTTTTATTTCGTTGTTCAATGTATCAAAATAGCCAGCAGGCGTTTTAAAATTATTTTCTTTTTTTATGTCGTTTAAGTTTTTCATAATCAATCTATTGTATGACAATATAATTGTTAAAAGGTTTAATCTTCATTTATATATTTTTCAATTTTTTTTACTGCGTGATGATATGATGCTTTTAATCCTCCCTCCGATGTCTTTAAAATTTCTGATATTTCGCTGTACTTTAAGTCATCATAATATTTCATATTGAAAACTAATCTTTGTTTAGTTGGTAATTTAAGTATTGCTTTTTGCAATGTTTTTTGTAATTCGTCTCCATCAAAATAGGAGTGAGCTTCAATTTTATCGGCAAGAGTATCTTCGTAGCTTAATGCCGAAAAAGTGGACATTCGTTTTTGACGGTCGAGAAAATTAAGGCAAGTATTTGTTGCAATGCGATATAGCCAAGTGTAAATAGACGCATCAAAACGAAACTTATCGAGATTTGTATATGCTTTAACAAAACTGTCTTGTACAAGATCGTTTGCGTCTTCGTGGTCGATTACCATTCTACGAATATGATAATATAGCTGTTGACTGTATTTGTTGACGATATCGTTAAACGCTTCGTTCCTTGTTTCCAGATTACGAAGTTTTTCGATTATTACTTTATCGTCGTTTTTTCTCATTTTTATTATTTTCTACTGATAGCTTTTTCGGCAGCTTTTACAATATTTTCGGTTGTAAGTCCGTATTTATCCATTAGTTCATCAGGTTTTCCACTTTCGCCAAATGTGTCCATAACTGCAACAGCTTCCATTGGTACAGGAGAGTTTAGAGCCACACATTGTGCTGCGGTGTCAAAAAGACCGCCGTTAAGCATGTGTTCTTCGGCAGTTACCATAGCTTTAGTTTTATTCACAGACTTTAAGACAGCTTGGGCATCAAAAGGTTTAATTGTATGGATATTATATAAATCTGCTTTGATACCTTTTTTTGCTAAAATTTCGCAGGCTTCGATTGCTTTCCAAACCAGATGTCCAGTGGCAAGAATAGTAATATCATTACCTTCATACAACTGTTCTGCTTTGCCAATTTCGAATTTTTGATTTGGATCTGTAAAGTTTGGAACAGCTGGTCTTCCGAAACGGAGGTAAACTGGTCCGTTATGCTCAGCAATTGCCATTGTTGCAGCTTTGGTTTGATTATAATCACAGGTGCAGATAACTGTCATATTTGGCAACATTTTCATCAAACCTATATCTTCTAATATTTGATGTGTAGCTCCGTCTTCGCCGAGAGTTAGCCCAGCATGAGAAGCACATATTTTAACATTTTTGTTTGAGTAAGCAACACTTTGACGTACTTGATCATATACTCTACCAGTTGCAAAAACAGCGAAAGTCCCTGCAAAAGGAATTTTTCCACCTATTGTTAAACCTGCGGCAGTTCCAATCATATTTGCCTCGGCTATACCTGCCTGAAAAAACCTTTCGGGAAACTCTTTTTCAAAAGCATTCATTTTTAAAGACCCTGTAAGATCGGCACATAAAGCAACAATGTCTTTGTTTTTTTTAGCTGCTTCGTACAGCCCTGCTCCAAAACCTGAGCGTGTGTCTTTTTTTTCGGTATAAGTGTATTTCATTTGTTTATAATTTTTAATGATTTTTTAAAGATTTTCGATAATAAAGTCGCCAGATTTTACTCTGAATTTTGATTCGCCAGTATTAATTGACTTGTGTTTATGTTTTTCTCTGTAAACGATTCTGTAATAACCAGGTTGTAGTCTAAATTTATAGTGAGTTTGCCCAGGTTTAAAGTCGTAAAGATTTGTCAAAATATCTCCATGCTCATGTAATAATGTTCCGTACGAAGGGGATTTAAAGTTGATGATAACTTCGCCTGGCTCTGCTATAATAATATGATTATATCCGTTTTGTTCGATATCTACTGCATCAAAATACAGACGTGGCATTGTTAAAACTTCGATATTATAAAGCCCTGTAATTAGTTTTTGACGTTTATCGGCATCTAAAATATAAAGAGTTTCGGGAATGCCAGCATTACGAACTATGCACTTTATTTGTGAATTAATAGTAGTATCTCCCAAAATATCCACAAAAAGTACTCCTTGAGGTGCAGGCACATTAATAACATTATGCTCTCCTTCTTTTAATCTGATACTGTCTTTATATCTTGCAGGGATAGTATGAACTTTTAGGTCGTAAATAGATAATAAATCAAGATAAACTGTGTCGGATTTGCCTTCCGTATTCATTGTGTGCATATATGTGTAGCGGATATCTCCCGATAAATTATCGTGAAACGACATTACTGCATTTGTTTCTAATGGTTTTCCATTTGTGTCGAGCAGATTAACTGTAACGCTTGTCAGATTTGTAACTTGTGCAACAATAGTATTAATTGCTTGTTTAAATTCTTGTGCGTTTCCAGCATTAAAATAATTTCCCATGCAGTCCAGCACATCAGTTAGTTCTACTTTAATATCAACGCCAATTATGTATGGTTTTAGCACTACTCCCTTTTTTTGAAGTGCGAGACTAACTTCGCAGGGGTCGCCGTGGCACATTTCAATTCCGTCAGTTATTAAAATTATGATATTGCGGCAATCGTTACATGGTGGAAAATCGGCTTCGGATTGTCCTAACGAATAAGCTATTGGAGTTGTACCTTTTGGAACAATTGAGTTTAGCTTATCTCGCATTAGTCCGATAGTGTTTTCTCCAAAAGCGACTTCTAATTTTGAATCAAGACAATCGGGTGGGGGTACTGGACTTTGATGACCATAAACTCTTAAAGCAAGTTCCATGTTTTCTTGACCTTGAATCATTTCAAGTGAATCTAAGAGTTCGAACATTAGTTCTTTTGCTTTATTAAATTTTTGGTCTCCTTCCCATCTTTCCATCATGCTTGTTGATGCGTCAAAAATAAAAAGTATTCGAGTAAGAGGTTTTTGTGGCTCCTCAAAGTTTTTTATTTGAGCATTTGCAATTAAGCAAGTTGTTAGAATTACAAGTATTGATATTGTTTTTTTCAAGATATATTATTTTAATAATCGCCCAATGTTTCTTCAAGTTGCGAAAGAGCGTTTTTTAATTGTTCATCACTTGGTGGAATCCCGTGCCATTTGTAGCTACCCATCATAAAGTCAACACCATTTCCCATTTCTGTTTTCATAACGATAAGAATGGGTTTTTTATTTCCTGTTTTTGCTTTAGCTCGGCTAATGGTATCAAGAATATCTGCTATAATGTTTCCGTTACATTCCATTACTTCCCATCCAAAAGATTTCCATTTATCACAAACTGCGTGCATTCCCAACACGTCAAAAGTTGTGCCGTCAATTTGTTGTCCGTTAAGATCAATAAAAGCGATTAAGTTATCAATTTTTCTTGCATTTGCAAAAAGAGCTGCTTCCCAAACCTGTCCTTCTTGGATTTCGCCGTCTCCCATAAGGCAATAAACAGTTTTATCGTCATTATTTAATTTTTTTGCCAATGCGGCACCAGATGCAGCCGATAATCCTTGCCCAAGTGAGCCTGATGCAATTCTGATTCCCTCTAAGTTTTCGGCAGTAGCTGGGTGTCCTTGTAATCGTGAGTCTATTGCTCTAAAACTTGCTAATTCTTTAACTGGAAAGTATCCACTACGTGCTAGCACCGAATACCACGCCGCCGATACATGTCCGATAGATAGGAAAAACAAGTCCTGATTTTTACCGTCCATATCAAAGTCTTTGGGCGAATGCTCCATTATCTCAAAATACAAGCTAACTAACAAATCTGTAACACCAAGTGATCCACCAGGATGCCCCGATTGCTTTGCATGTATCATTCTAAGTAAATCGCGTCTAACTTGAGAAGCGATCTGTTCAAGTCTTTCTATTTTTTCCATTTGCTATTTTTTTAATATTACAAAAATATAAATTTATGTATAAACTCTATCAAATAATTCGATATAGTTGTTAAAGAGTTTATAAATAGTTGGGTTAGTGTGGTTAATTCAACGGACGACTGATGCTAATTCGGGGAGCGACTTGGATGCATTTGCGGGAGGCGATTCGCACCCTGAATTAGCATTTGCGGGAGGCGAGTCGCCCCCCGAATTAGCACTGCGGATGCATTCGCAGGGTGCGAGTCGCACCTCGAATTAGCAGGTTTTTTACTATTACTATTATTAAGCATAATATCATTTATGGTCTAAGAATTTTATTATTTTTACAAAAAAACAAGATTTAATCTTAAATAAGAGAGAAAAAAATATTTGGAAAAAACTTTAAATATTGGAGAGTTTTGAAAAAACCATGAAGTTCGAAGAAAAC
>JAQVOR010000028.1 GCA_028702535.1 Bacteroidales bacterium | reverse complement strand
TGGAATGTCGCATAAGTCGGAAATGCTTAATCAAATATTGTTTGGTGAATGTTTCGAAATACTTATACATAGGCACGACTGGACAAAAGTCAGGCTTATTCATGACGATTATGAAGGTTGGATAGACACCAGTGTTATTGATTATATTATTGAAAAAGAAGATGTCAGTAAAGATTATATTTTTGAAGGACTAATTTGCAATGAAAACCAAACTGAGATTAGGCTTGGTTCTAAACAAAAAACAATAATTCCTATTGGAGCTGTCGTTTCTGTTGGCGATAAGGGATTAAGTGAGTTTTCTATTGGCTCAAATAAATATAGTTTTGATAATTCTAAATTTAGTCCAATACATAAAAACAAACGAAAATTTATAGTCCAAAAATCGCAAGAGATGTTAAATACTCCTTACTTATGGGGTGGGCGTACAGCTTTTGGACTTGATTGTTCGGGATTTTCGCAGTTGTTATATCGCTTGGTAGGTTGTAATATTCCCAGAGATGCCTCAAAACAGATTGGATTAGGAACTACTCTTAGTTTTCTATCAGAAGCTAATCCTGGCGACCTTGCTTTTTTTGATAATGATGAAGGCGATATCGTACACGTTGGCGTAATTATAGATAGTGCAAATATTATTCACGCTTCAGGAAAAGTGCGAATAGATACTATTGACCATCAAGGTATTTATAATAAACATATCAAACGATATACACATAAGTTGAGACTTGTGAAGTCAATTCTTTAAACCTAAGTTCTGTATAATTTTTAAAGTTCAGATTGGTGTAGAGACCTTTTTTAACTTTACATTGCCGACAAAGAAATCAAATCCTATTTCTGCTAATAAATTAGGAGGCAATGTAAAACGTCAGTAAATAAATAAACAAAAAGGAAAAGAGCGAAAGTAATTGATAATCAATTTATTTGAACAGAAATCTCAATTTTTTTATCTAATAATAACAATAATATAGTTGTCTGACATTATTGACAACCACTATTTAACTTAATTCTAAATTAGCTTATTTTTCGATGCGTATTAAACATTTTCGTATATTGCTTGTTCAATTAACAAACATTATTTATTAACTATTAAAACGTAAAATTATATGATTGAATTACCAAAATTACCCTATGCAATGAATGCATTAGAGCCACACATTAGTGCAAAAACAGTTGAATTCCATTATACAAAGCACCATAATGGTTATGTAACAAAACTTAATGGTTTAATAGAAGGAACCGACTTCGCAAAAAAATCTCTTGAAGATATTATAAAATCATCAGATGGTGGAATTTTCAATAATGCTGCACAGGTGTGGAATCATACCTTTTATTGGGAAGGTTTCTCAGCAAATCCGCAGAAAAAACCAAGTGGCAAACTCGCCGAAATGATTAATCAAACTTTTGGGTCTTTTGAGAAATTTGTTGAAGAATTTAATACAAAAGCTGCCACATTGTTTGGTGCGGGTTGGGCATGGCTTGTTCTTGATAATGGTAAATTAAAAATTACTGGAACATCAAACGCTGGTTCACCACTAACAGAGGGACATAAACCAATTTTAACATGTGATGTTTGGGAGCATGCTTATTATTTAGATTATCAAAATTTAAGACCAAAATATATTGAGAACTTTTGGGAATTAGTTGACTGGAAGAAAATCGAAGAAAGATTATAAAAAACAGAGCCTGCTAAGCAGGCTTTTTTTATGGGTTATAATGAAAGATAATTTATGTTTATTATTTGCTTTCAATTACGTTTACCACATATTATACAAGCTTATAAGTTTAACAAATTGCAAGTAAATATAAGGGTACTTAAAAAAATGCAGTTTCAAAACTTTGAAACTGCATTTTATTTATTTGTATGTATTAAAAGGATATTAAGCTTTGTCTAGTTCTATCGTAAAGTGTCTCATAATAGGAGCTTCCCAAGTGATATTAAAGCCAGAAGTGATTTTGTTTCTGCGGTCATATACATTTTTAAGTGCAGCCGCAATATAATCCATATGATTATCTGTATAAACTCTTCTAGCTACCGCTAACCTTAGGAGTTCTAATTTTGGATATCTGTTTTCACGAGTAACTGGATCTCTATCAGCTAAAAGTGTTCCAATTTCAACACCTCTGATACCGCCCTCAAGATATAATTCGATACCAAGCGTTTGTGCTCTAAATTGTTCTTTTGGTACATTTGGTAAAATCTTATTTGCATCAACAAAAATTGCATGACCACCTATCGGATATTGGATTGGTACTCCATAGTCCATTAATTTTTTACCAAGATACTCAACTTGTTTAACTCTTGTTTCGAGATAATCAAATTCGGTGTTTTCATCTAGACCAACTGCAAGAGCCGCCATATCGCGTCCCGACATACCTCCATAAGTTACATAACCTTCGAACAAAATACTGAATGTGCAAGCTTGACGATAAGTTTCTTCATCTTTAAAACCAATAAAGCCACCAATATTTACAATACCGTCTTTTTTTGCACTCATTGTTGCATAGTCGGCATATTTATACATTTCTGCAACAATTTCTTTAATCGTCCAATCTTTGTATGCCTCTTCGCGAAGTTTTATAAAGTAAGCATTTTCGGCAAAACGAGCAGAGTCATATAATACTGGAATACCATATTTTTTACTTAAAGCATAAACATCTTTCATATTCTGGATTGAAACAGGTTGTCCACCTGAAGAGTTACAGGTAACAGTAACAATACAGCATGGGATTTGCTCTTTTGGATATTCTTTATAAATCTTCTCTAATTTTCCTAAATCAAGATTGCCTTTAAAAGGGTGGTCAATTGTAGTGTCAAAGGCCTCGTCAATTGTACAATCAACAGCTGTTGCGTTACGAAACTCAATATGTCCTTTTGTTGTATCAAAGTGAGAGTTTCCTGGAACAATATTACCGTCTTTTACCAAAACAGAAAATAAAACATTTTCGGCAGCTCTACCTTGATGAGTAGGAAGAAAATATTTAAATCCCATTAGCCTTTCTACAGTATCTTTTAGTTCGTGAAAACTGCGTGCACCAGCATAAGATTCGTCACCAGTCATTATTGCTGCCCACTGACGATCACTCATTGCTCCGGTACCACTGTCTGTTAGCATGTCTATAAATACAGCATCGCTTTTTAATTTAAATAAATTGTATTTAGCCTCTTTAATCCAAGCTACTCTTTCTTCTTTAGTACTTCTTTTAAGTGCTTCTGTAGTTTTGATTCTATATGATTCTGAAAATGGTAATTCCATAATAATTTAATTTTAAAATAAATATTAACTAATAAATTTGATTTTGTTGAGCAGATATGCTCTGTGAAATTATAGAAATTTACGCACAAAAAGAATCACGCTTCTTAATATTTAGGAAGACAGAATTTGCTAATATATTTACTATTTTAAATTCGTCCATCGACATTGTTGTTTTGTTGCCAACAAATTTATAAAATTATTTATTCATAATGAAAGTTTTAATCATCTTTTTTCATTAAATGCTATCAAACACTATTTTTACTTATTAATATATACAATCATTGATTGTAGTATGTTTAAATGTATTACTTTTGTACAGTATGAGAGGAACTTTAACCATAAAAATATTTTTTATCATAATATTGATTGTCAGCACATTGAGTGCATGTACTAGCAGGTCTACTTCTAACAGTAAGCTTGAAGATGAATGTGATACAGTCGTTAATAAAAATGGGAATATCTCGAAAGATACAAATCTTTATAAAGCATATATCGAAGATTATCAAAGCGAAATTAATGGCTCAATTCCTGTTGATGAATATTATTCCGACCCACTGGTAGTTTCATATTCGCGACATAGTGATACAATGATTATAAATGAAAATTGTGTAATATTTCTTTGGCCCGACAGTTTAGAAATTATCGAACTGCAAGATAAATATCCAGTAAGATACCTTGACATACTTGATGACATGATTTCTCATGCATCTGACGCTGCTATTGCCATGGATGCGGACGGGATAAAGAATTTTTTTTGTGATAAATCAGTAATCAAATTTATAAATTCTCCTAAAAACATTATCCTGCAAAGAAAAAAAGTTGAAGGAGATATGCTTATGTTTAAATATGGGGAAAAACCTTTAGTTTTGTACGCACTTGAGTTTGATATCAAACAGGCAAAAACTTTTTTTTTAGATAAAGTAGATACACTTCCAAATTTATAGTAAGAAATAATTACTAAGGTTTTGTGTAAGTTTATTAAAGCTTTTCTTTAAATTATTCTGTAATAGCTTTATAAACATCAACTTATCAATGACTTTATGCTTTAAAATATCATCAATGAATGCGGTGTTGTCAATGCAAATAAGTGAATTCTAAAATAAAAATGAAAATATTCTCAAAAACATTTGGTGAAAATAAAAAACAGATATATATTTGCACTCCCAAATAATGGGGAATGTTCTTAAAAATTGGGAGTTTAGCTCAGCTGGTTCAGAGCACCTGCCTTACAAGCAGGGGGTCAATGGTTCGAATCCATTAATTCCCACAAGCCTCACTTTTTGGTGAGGCTTTTTTTATGAATTAACAAAATATTTCATAAGGTCATGCTTTACAGGTGGTTGCAAATCCAATATTTTTTTAATTTTGTTCTTACCAAAAGATATGACAAATACAATTGCCGCCCCTAATTTCCAAGTTTTTGAGGGATATCCTTTTTATAAATGAGTTCCAAAGATTATAATGACTTATTATTAGGCCTTTTAAGTTTTGTAAAACTTCCTAATTGTAATCCTTTATTTTATTCCAAATTAGAATACACATTATACCATTTCCATAAGCTTAATATTTACTAATGTGTCATTTGTTAAATTTAACTTGATTTCACAATCTGAATAACCAAGAAAACTAAAATTCAGAACATAAGCATCTTCGTTTAATGTTAGGGAATAAAATCCATAAGAATTTGATGTGGTAACTAAAGTAGATGACTCAACTGAAATATTAACTCCAATTAGTTCTTCGCCAGTTTCATTATCTGTAATATATCCACTTATAGTATGCTTTTCATTGCTAAATGCTTTAATACATAATAACAAAAAAAGCAATGTCAATAATTTTGTTTTCACAACGTCCAATATTTAGTTTTTGTCAATTATTAGGCATGTTTTTTATGTGCTTTTTAATTTCTGGTTAAATGTGTACATAATAATCGTGTTGCAAATTTTAGAATTTTACAAATTTGTGTTTATATATTGGTTCCTACCATTACATTATCAATGCTTTACAATTTGGAATCGTCTAAATTGAGGCAATATTGTTCCTCAAAACAAAGTTTGGCAATGTTTATGGCTTTTGAGGTTGGCATCATTTTTTCTTCAATTTTTTTATTTTCTTTATTGCTTTCTCAAAGTCTCCTTCTTCTATAATTTTTTGCTTATTGACTTTAAATTTTTTGTATTCTTGTTCTGCATTTTCCTTTCCAATGTCGTGTGAGATACTTCCAGCATTGTTAAGAATCTCTCGGTCATTTAGAGTTAAGAAGCCATTTAGTTTTTCAATCCAATTATTCATATACATTGGAATCCTTCTTTGTGCTTGCCCTTGGGCGAAAATCAAGTATTGTTCAACCAAATTGTTTAATGCAGACAATTCGTTTTTATTCAAATAATTTTTGGCAATAGAAACATCTGTTTTCCTGATATTATCTCCTCTCTAATTGGTTAAACCCATATTTTCTTTTGAACTATCAGCTCTCAGACTTATTATTTCAGCAGCAGTTTGACCCGTAATTGCCCAATGTAATTTGTTTTGTATAGTTTTAAAGAAATCAATACTGATGCTTAATGTAGGGTCATAATCTACACTTGTGGCATAAATATCTGTTACTTTTCTGTAAAATCGTTTTTCGGAAGTGCGAATATCTTGTATCCGTTTTTCAAGTTCTTCAAAATAGTCGAATGGTAAGGCTGGATTTTTCAGTCTTTCGTCATCTAAAACAAAACCTTTTACAAGTATTCTCTTAGTTGAGTTGTAGCCCATTGTCTAAATTTTGTTGCAACGTGAGATTTTATGCGATAGCCTACAGAAATAATTGCATCAAGATTATAAAAGCTGTGTTTCCGTTTAACCTTGCGATTCCCTTCTATTTGAACTATTAAGAAATCCTTAATAGTTCGATTCTCTTCCAATTCTCCTTCTTCAAAAATGTTTTTCAAGTGCATATTTATATTTGATACAGATGATTGAAATAATTCAGCCATTAATTTCTGTGTTAACCAAACAGTTTCATCTTGAAAGCGAACATCCAATTTAGTCTCTCCATTTTCAGTTTGATATATGATTATTTGCGAATTGTTTTCTTCCATATTCTTGAATTTATTTATCTATTCCTGTATCAATACTTGATGCATTTGTAAGCTTCTTATGAGTTTAACATTTGAAACTTCTATTTAGTTTTTTTAACAATTACATATTTATGGTAAATGTAAAATTTTCCTTAATTTTTAGGATTGTTAAGATATCTCAAATTTATTTATTGTTTGCTCCCATGACCTTTGTGCAAATACGCATCACCTGACGTTTCATAAGTGATTGTTCCATTACAAATGTTTCCGTTTCCAGTTGTGTGGTAAGGTCCGCTTACTTGTTGAGAAGGGATGTTAAAACTACTGTCATTAAGAATTGCATAATACGAGTTTGCATCTCCCCATAAGTTTTTTAAATAAATAGTGTCCGCAACGGTATTTTCTAAAGAAACTGATAATGTATATTCCTTTACACTATTAAATTCTCCTAACATAAAAAGACTGTCTGTAACAAGATAGTTCCCAATATACGGTTCTCTGATATCTGGCTCGGGCTCTGGTTCTGGATAAATGCAAGACGAATCATCTTTTGTTGCATCTGGATTGTAGTTTAACGCTAATGGATTGGTACAACCTTCAGTTTGGCAACTTGACATTAAAATAATTAAGCCTAAAGAAAAAAATAGTAAAATTGGTTTTGATTTTTTCATAATTATTAGTTGTTTAGTTTTATAATTTCACAAATTTATGTTTAAAAATTGTTTTATCTGTTACGATATTTACGTAATATAATCCTTGTGCCATATCTGATAAGTCTATATTTATATGCTCTGAGATTTCTGATTTGGCAATAGATTTAATGAGTTTTCCGTTAGTGTTATAGATAGTAATATCGGTCGGATTTATATTATTTTCGATATTTATATTGAGTTTGTCTATTGCTGGATTAGGATAGATATTGATTTTTTTAGCAAAGTCATCATCAATACCATCTTTGTTTATTTCATAATACAGACTAAACCCTTGATGCCTTGGTGTAGATTCGGTACGGAATGTAATTGTTATTTTTTCTCCCATTATTATTATTGGTTCGGGAATAGTGTTTCCTGAAAGTTTAGCAACAGATTGTCCTGTTGAGTTTGTTATTCTAAGATAATCCTTTGTTGGCTCAATGTCGAATTCTGTAAACGTAATTCTTATATTATTTGCCCCTTCGGGTTGAATTTTCCAGTTGCAGAAGGTATTATTTTGATAAAGATACGAATTGCTACCATCAGTTATTACGCCTGTAGGTTCTGTAAGTGTTTGGGTAAGTTGGCAATAACGTGGTTGGACACCTTTATATGCGATTAACCAACCATTATTTACGGAATCGGCATCTGTAACGAATTTTATTAGAACTTTATCAGATGTGCTTTCAAAGTCTTGTATTGTGCTATTTCCATAAATTGTGGTAATAACGGGGTCGGTATCATTTTCGCCGTTAAAGAAAACTATATAGTCGTTTTCGTCCATTTTAAGATTTAACACTTCAAAAGCAATTCCGCTTACTGAGTCTTGCGGATTTATAAGCCACATACATTCTGTATTATTTAGATAATGATTAATAGGTCCACTACCGTCATCAATTATACCTTCTATTGTATTTAGCTCTTTTAAGTCGGCACAGTTTATTGTTGGATTAAGCGGTGTGGCATTTATTATAACTTCATGAGCAAGTTTAAAATTAGAACCACCAGGAGTAAGGTTGTCAATTACAAAATATCCGTCACTTGATCCTCCCCAGCCCCAATTTATATGATAATGTGTTGAGTCGCTGTATCCGTCAAGAACGAAAGCATGTCCGCTAATGTAATCGTAGTCTCCCCATCCAGCATAATAAAGTGGAATATTCTGATTAAGATGTTCTACAAGTGTGCCGTTCCAGTCAAAATCTTCGGGTAGGCTATCTTTAAAAAGGTAAGTACACGAATCATCGTATCCAAAATATGTTCGTAGAGTGTATGCTCCTTTATGATTCCACATTCCGCTGCTGTTAGATCCGTAGTCCATATCTACTGAAACTCCTATATTGTAAAGTAGTCTTGCAATATCATCATTATAGTCAGTTGGTTTTATTGGCATTTGATCGTAGTTGTAATTTTGTTGAGAAAAATCAACTTCTATCCACCCATAATCGGGGTGCTCGTATCCGTATGAGCCTGTACCTTGTTCAGGATATCGAAAATAGTTAATTACTTGTCCTAAGGCTGTTGCAACACATCCGACTACAACACGACCGTCAGTTCCAGCAGGATCTTCGGGACAATGTGCATTATAATATCTCCCTTGATCCCAAGTTGTGTGTAAAAGTTTGGTTACGGTTTTTATATTATTTTTTGCAGAAAAATCAGCAGGGTCTTTACTTAAGCGTATCCACTCGTTTTGTGTTTTAGATTTTGGTGTAATATTGTTTTGAATATTATAATTAATTTGTTGTTTATATGTATTAATCCAAAATTCTGCGGCTGGGTTTTTATCATTTATCTCATAATTTGATTCAGTTGAAAAAGCAAGCAATGGAGTAGCTGATTTATCGCCCGAAATAATTATAAAACCCTGGGGGTCAAGATTAAATACGTAAAAAACTGTATTCTCATTAATACTTTCTGTGGTATGTGATGTAGGTTTATAATTAATATCTGCATCAATATGCGAGATACGTTCGCTTATTGTGTTTTTCGCAATATTTAATGCTGTATTATAATCTACGGCTTGAGATTTTGAAATAAGTGATATCCCAAATACAAATAAAAACAGTATATATTTTTTCATACAAAACAATTTTAGATGTAAAGATATGAAAAAAATAATTGCTCACTAATAAAACTTAAAGTGTTTATTTTTGTGAGATTTTATAATTAGCATGTACACGAGCAACTCTTTGTCTTAATTGTATGATATACTCATCCCAATTTTCGATATCTTTTTGAGCAACACCAGTTTCTATTGCTGCTTTAGCAACTGCAACTGCAACATGCTCAATTACACGTAAATCAAGAGGTTTAGGGATAATATAATCGGATCCGAATTCGAGTTTATCGGTATTGTATGCTTTGCAAATATATTCGGGAACAGGCAAGTGAGCCATTTTGGCAAGAGCTTTTGCGGCTGCGATTTTCATTTCTTCATTTATACATGTTGCCCGCACATCTAATGCACCTCTAAAAATAAAAGGAAATCCTAATACATTATTTACCTGGTTAGGATAATCGCTGCGTCCGGTAGCCATAATAACATCGGGACGAGCCTCTTTTGCATCTTCGTACGAAATTTCGGGCATAGGATTCGCCATTGCAAAAACAATAGGAGTGTCTGCCATGGTTTTTATCATTTCTTTGCTTACTACATTCCCGACCGAAACTCCAGCAAAAACATCAGCATCTTTAAGTGCATCAGCAAGAGTATTTATGTCTCGATTTGTTGCAAATTCTTGTTTGTACATGTTGTTTTTCGGATTTCCTTCTTTAACAACTCCTTTTGAATCGCAAAGGACTATATTTTCTTTTTTAACGCCGAGAGAATTAAATAATCTTGCACAACTTATTCCTGCTGCTCCTGCACCATTAAATACGACTTTTACCTCATTGATGTTTTTGTTCGCAATTTCGAGGGCATTTAGTAGTGCTCCTCCCGAAATAATAGCTGTACCGTGTTGATCATCATGAAAAACTGGAATTTTCATAATCTTTTTAAGCTCTTCTTCAATTACAAAACATTCGGGAGCTTTGATGTCTTCGAGGTTAATACCGCCAAATGTAGGTTCCATCGAACTTACTATTTCTATTATTTTTTGTGGGTTTTTCTCATTAATTTCTATATCAAATACATCAACATCAGCAAAAGCTTTAAAAAGCAATCCTTTGCCTTCCATAACTGGTTTTGAAGCTTCTGGACCAATATCTCCAAGTCCAAGTACGGCAGTGCCGTTTGAGATTACCGCTACAAGATTTGATTTTGCGGTATATTCATAAACCTTGCTAAGGTCTTTTTCTATTTCGAGACATGGCTCGGCAACTCCAGGTGTATATGCCAGCGACAGGTCTTTTTGAGATTGAAACGGTTTGGATATCACTATTTCGATTTTTCCTTTTCGTCCTTCGCTATGATAAGCGAGAGCTTCTTCTTTTGTGTATAATGCCATTATTCGTCTGTTTTATTTATTTTACTAAGATCTTTAAATTCTTCTAAGTTTAGTGCGTTTTGCTCAAGTTGATATTGCTCGTTTCGATTTTTATAAATATCAACTGCGAGGTATAGAGCATTTCTAAATGATTGACAAGAGGCAGTGTCTGTTCCAGCAATATCGTAGGCAGTGCCGTGTGCTGGAGAAGTTCTTACAATTGGTAATCCTGCTGTAAAATTTACTCCGTCTTCAAAAGCAATAACTTTAAAAGGAACTAATCCCTGATCGTGGTACATTGCAAGAACTGCATCAAATTTTCTAAATTCATAAGCCCCAAAAAAACCATCGGCAGAGTAGGGACCAAAAGCCAAAATATTATTTTCTTTAGCTTCTTCAATTGCTGGAACGATGACTTCTATTTCTTCATTTCCAATAACTCCATTATCGCCACAGTGTGGGTTTAGACTTAAAACAGCAATTTTAGGCTTACTAATTAAAAAATCGTTTTTAAGAGATTCGTTTAAGACATGCATCTTAGTTAAAATCAGCTCTTTTGTAATTGTTGATGCAACATCTTTGATTGGGATATGCCCTGTAACTACACCTATTTTTATAATATCATTTGTTAGTATCATTAGGTGTTCATCGTTACTAAATTCTTTTGCAAGATACTCGGTGTGTCCAGGGAAGTTAAATCCTGCTGCCTGTATATTATTTTTATTTATTGGAGCGGTTACCAAAACATCAATATCATTGTTTTTCAAATCCTTGGTAGCTTTTTCGAGTGCTTGGTATGAAGCCAAACCCGCAGCTTCGGTAGATTTGCCGATTTCAACACGAATATCTTCGGAGTTACAATTAATGATATTTAGCATTGTTGGTTTTGCCTCGTTTGCTGAGTTAATGCTATTTGTTTGAATATTACTGTTTAGTGCTTTTTTGTAGTAAGCCAGTACTTTTGGACTTCCGTATATTATCGGAGTAAAAGTATTAAACATACGTGCCTCACTCAAAGCTTTAATCATTATTTCGTAAGATATTCCATTAATATCTCCATGTGTGATGCCTATTTTTATTCTGCTCATTTTTTTATTTGTATTGTCTGATTAATAGTTTATTTAATTTTTGATTCATTAATTAGCTTTTTGTTTAAGAAACTCAAAAAGTAATCTTACACCTACACCAGTACCGCCTATTCCTCTGTATGAATCATCTTTTTCGGTAAATGCTGGTCCAGCTATGTCGAGATGTATCCAGTCGTAATCTGTAAAATGTTCAAGAAATTTACCTGCTGTTATTGCACCGGCATATTTTCCTCCAATATTTTTCAAATCTGCTACACTTGATTTTAATTGTTCTTTATATTCGTCCCATAGTGGTAGTTCAACGAGTTTTTCCCATACTTCGAAACCAATTGTTTTTAATTTTTCGATTTCTTTTGGTGTATTTCCCATAACTGCGGTAGTGTTTTCACCAACAGCGACTACTGCTGCACCTGTAAGAGTTGCTAAATCAATAACTAACTGAGGTTTATATTTTTTTGCATAAGCGAGAGCATCGGCAAGTATCATTCTGCCTTCGGCATCGGTGTTTAGTACTTCAACGGTTGTGCCGTCAAACATTGTTATAATATCTTCGGGTACATAAGCATCGTTTCCAGGTCTGTTGTCGGTTGCTGGTACTAATCCTATTACTTTGATTGGCAGTTTTGCTTTTGCGATTGCCGCCATAAGACCTACAACTGTGGCTCCACCAGCTTTGTCGCATTTCATGGTTTCAAGATAACCGCTTGGTTTTAGATTTATACCGCCAGTATCAAATACAAGTCCTTTTCCTACAAAAACATAGGGTTTTTCATTAATTGCATTTTCGGGTTCCCACCTCATTATGCTAAAAGTTGGGGGGTGTATGCTTCCACGATTAACGGCAATTAAACCTCCCATTTTCAGGCTTTCTATCTGCTTTTTATCGAGTATTTCTGTCTTAAAACCAGTTTCTTTTCCTATTCTTTCAATTTCTTGTGATAACTTTTGGGCAGTCATAAACGAAAGAGGTTCATTTACAATATCGCGAGCATTATAAACTCCTTCGATAAGTGCGTTTAGTAAATCAACTTTGGTGCTATCGGTACTGCTACTAACAACTTTTATTTCTTTAAGCGAAGATGTCTTTTCTGCCTTGTCTTTAAAATATTTATGAAATCCATATTTGCTTAACATTATACCTTCGCAAAGTGCGTAAGTAAAATTTTCAGAACCTAAATTTACAATATTAATTGTTTCGAGTTTTAGTTCTTTAATTTCTGTGATTATTCTGTTTCCAGATTTCCTGATGTCTTCGAGTTGCGTAAACTCATCTTTTTCTGAGTTTACTAATAAAATAAATAATGATTTGTAAAATGAATTAATATGGACGAAGTTTGCTTTATTATCAAGCATTTTTTCTGCAAAATTCATTTCGACTTTTGATAGTTGAATGTCTTTTATTTGTTTTTTATCCGAGATGATGAATGCAGCACTTTCGTCTGTTAAGTATTTGTTAGTGAGTTGTATCATGCTATTAAAATTTATGTATTAGAACATTATAATTTGTATTATATTGTGATATTATGTTATTAGTTATTAAAGATTTTATCATTATTCAACATATTCTTTACGTTCAACTATATTGTAAAAAACATCATCATTACTGATATATCCAAGGTCGTAGCAAAAATAATAAGTTTTACCTGTTTTGGTTTTATAGATATTTGTGAGATAATCGAAATTAAACCCTGTGGCAAGCATTTTTTCTTTGCTTATTTTACGATTGTTATTTTCGTAAAAATCGTGGAGTATGCGACGATTGTTTTTTAATATCCTATTAATTTGTCTTGAAAAGTTGTTTGTGTCTTGATGAAGACGGTTGTTGTATGTGTTGCGGCACTGGTCGCAACAAAACTTTTTATCTACCCTTCCTTCGAATTCTGATTTACATACCGGACAAATTCTTTTCATGAGGTAATTTTTTACAAATATACTATTATTAAGCGACAACAAACGAGTAATTTTAAATAATATTTTGTTTTTATTGTTTGGAGGGTGTAAGACAACTATAACACATAATCTATTGTTTTTCAATTCGCAAGTTCATCATAAATTTAATTAGCTCACTTGAATTTAGCTTTGCTGCGTATGGCGAAGTCGAGGTGTCCGATTGTTTGTTTCAATTTCTCTAACTTTTTTTAATTTTGAAGCTTTCACTAAAATTTCTTCTTTGTCGAGCTTCTGTTGTCAATTTGTAATTTGATTTTGTTGCCATAAATTTAACTTTTTAATTATAAAATTTAACTTTTAAAACGGTCAACCTATTTCAGGCATTGACAATCACAGAATCACTGGATTACTGTATCAAAAAATCACAGAATCACAGCACAAAAAACCGTCTCAAGTAATTGCGAGAAACAAGAACTTTTCTAATCAATTGACAGTCAAAAATATATACATAAAGATTAAAACCCTTTATCTAAATAAGGCTATTTATTAACTGATTACTACATGATTATTACAACAAAGTAAAATAAATAAAATAAATAGTGAAAAATGTTTTGTGTACCAATAAATATTACTATTTTTATGCGTTGATAAAGTTTGAGGATAAACAAATGTGGAAAAGAATGCAAGTAGCGACTAATTGTTTGACAATAAGAGTATTGTATCGTGTTGATGTGTTTTACTTGTAAACAGCAGTATTGCTACTTAAACAAAAATAGTTAACAAACAAGAGCAAATTGATTTTTTTGTTAGAAAAGAAATCAACAAATTGCAATGTTTTTAAAATTGATAACGTAGAATTAAAAATATTATATTAATGGTGAAAAGGAGTGAGGAAATATGGGCTAAATGCTTACAAATCATAAAGGATAACGTTCCAAAGAACAGTTTCCGGACTTGGTTTGAACCAATAGTTCCATTGGATATTCAAGATAGTGTGCTGACAATACAGGTGCCCAGCACATTCTTTTATGAATTTATCGAAGAGCAGTTTTTAGACTTGTTAAAAAAGACTCTTCATAAAGTTATTGGCCCCGATGCCAAACTAGAGTATCATGTCGTTATGGAAAACAACTCTAATTCCGACAAACCATATACAGTAAAAATTCCGGCACGCGATAAAACTCAATTGGTAAACCGACCTGTACAAATGCCTCTTGATTTGGAAGCAAACTCAATTGTCAATCCTTTTGTTATTCCAGGAATAAAGAAGGTTCATGTTGATCCACACTTAAATCCCGAATACACTTTTGATAATTTTGTTGAAGGAGAATGTAACAGATTGGCACGCTCTGCAGGTTATGCAGTAGCTCAAAATCCAGGAGGAACAGCGTTTAATCCACTATTTGTATATGGAGGGTCTGGTCTTGGTAAAACACATCTCGCACAAGCTATTGGCATCGAAGTAAAAAAAATTATGCCAGAAAAGGTCGTGCTTTATGTAGATGCAAATAAATTCTTGACACAATACATGGAGGCAACTCGAAACAATAATCGTAACGATTTTATCCATTTTTATCAAATGATAGACGTGCTTATTGTTGATGATGTTCAATATTTCTCTAAAAAAGAAGGTACCCAAGAGGTGTTTTTCCATATATTCAATCACCTACATCAACACGGGAAACAACTTGTGTTAACTTCCGACAAACCACCTGTAGAATTAAACGGAATGGAGCAAAGGCTGCTCTCTCGATTTAAGTGGGGATTATCGGCTGATTTGCAAGAACCCGATTTTGAAACTAGAATCAAAATTCTTAAAAAGAAAACATACAAAGACGGTATAGTTATCAAAGAAGAAATTCTTGAGTATATTGCCTCCCATATAACTAATAATATTCGTGAACTCGAAGGTGCTTTGATTTCGTTGCTTGCTCAATCAACTCTTAACAAAAAAGAGATAACAATGGAGCTTGCAAAAAACATGATTGACAAACTTGTTAAAAGTACACGCAGAGAAATATCTATCGACTACATACAAAAAGTCGTTTGCAATTATTTCTCAATGTCAGTTGAACTACTTAGTAGTAAAACTCGCAAACGCGAAATTGTACAAGCACGTCAAATAGCAATGTTCTTCGCAAAAAGCATGACCAAATCATCGCTTGCCGCAATTGGGGCTTCAATTGGAGGTAAAGATCATGCTACTGTGCTACATGCATGCAAAACTGTGAGCAATCTTATCGAAACAGATAAACGCTTTAAGTCTGACCTCGAAGAAATAGAAAAGAAACTTAAAATGTAATCCATAAGACTTTTAGTCTTATTTGTTTTATATGTTACTGCTAATTCTAAGCATACTCTCATCTGCTACTATCTTTGTGATTTTTAAATTCATTGATAAATACAAATTACCATTAATTAATGTAATTATAATTAATTATATTATTGCTGCATCTTTGGGTTTTATTATTAATGGCAATTTCTCTGTCAACAAAATAATCCATTCCAACTGGATTTTGCCTGCAATAATAATTGGAATTATTTTTATTGTATTATTTTTTATTGTTGGAAAATCATCCCAAAAAGCAGGAATATCAATTACTACAGTGGCAAGTAAAATGTCGGTTGTAATACCAATGATGTTTGCAATTATTGCATATAACGAAAGTGCTGGACTTTTAAAAATTAGTGCAATAATTATGGCAGTTGTAGCGGTGGCATTTAGCGTTTATGTCAAACCTATAAAAAGCAAAAAAACAAGTTCCCTTGCAGTTATTTTACCAATAATCCTGTTCATAGGCATGGGAATAAATAACTCACTACTAATTTATTCAAAAGAAAACTATGTAAATGCTGAAATGTCTTCAATTTTTACATCAACAACTTTTGCAATTGCTTTGTTAGCAGGTTTGCTTATAATATTAGTTCGCCCCTCAACAATCAAAGGTTTTGGTAAATTAAAAACTTGGATACTGGGATTACTCTTAGGTACAGCAAACTTTGGATCTGTCTATTTTATTTTTCTTGCTCTTAATTTAGGTCTATTCCCAAACTCAATAACCTATGGTATTGTTGATGTGGGCATAGTGATACTAACTGTTTTAATTGGAACATTGTTTTTTAAAGAAAATTTGTCAAAATTGAATATCTTTGGGATATCCCTGTCAATTGTAACAATTATTTTAATGACCATAGCCTAATTATGATGGATACAGACGTTTTTTTAACAATAGAAAATCAAACAGAGGGATTTTACTCCGACAAAGGAAGCAAATTCTACTCTTTTGCATATCCTGTATCCTCCGAAGACGAAATAAAAACAATCCAACAATCATTACGAAAGAAATATCACAGTTCTCGACATCAGGTATATGCTTTTATGCTTGGACCCGACAAAGAACATTACAGAGCCAATGACGACGGAGAACCCGCAAACAGCTCTGGTATGCCAGTATTAGGTCAGATTAAATCATTTAATTTAACAGATATTCTTATTGTAGTAGTACGATATTTTGGTGGTACAAAACTAGGTATTCCAGGATTAATAAATGCCTACAAAAACGCTGCAAAAGATGCTTTGGATAAGGCAAAAATTATCGAAAAATTTATAACTAAAGAAGCTGAACTAATTTTTGATTATGATGAAATCGCTTTTGTAATGAAAACTCTTAGCGATGCAGATGCTAAGATCAACAATCAAACTTTTCTAGAAAATTGCAAGCTTGTTTTTTCAATAAGATTATCAGAATTTGACAACTTAATTGGTAATTTAAGTAAGAATCACAAAATTGAAATACTATTAAAAGATGGGTAAAACTTTTGCAAAACTATATTTGAAAATTTTTAGCTGGGATTATAATGATTTTCCTGATGTTGATAAGGCGGTGGTTACAATGGCACCACATACAAGTATGCGTGATTTTATTCTTGGTAAAATATATTTTGCTTCACAAGGTCGAAAGCCGACAGTTTTAATTAAAAAAGAAGCCTTTTTTTGGCCATTTGGATATATTCTCAAAAAAATGGGAGGAATACCTGTTCACAGAGGACGGAAAACTGGACTTACAGAACAATCAATAGAGTTTTTCAAGGAAGAGAGAGAACGTTTTTATCTTATCATTACTCCTGAAGGTACTCGCAAAAAAACAAAAAATTGGAAAAAAGGTTGTATTAGAATTGCTAAGGCAGCTAATGTCCCAATTATTATTGGATTTTTAGATTGTAAAAATCGCAAAATGGGTGTTAAAGGCTTGCTAGACTTAGAAGGTAATGAAATGCAAGTGATGGAAAGATTAAAAAAAGAATATAAAGGATTACAAGGAATACATAAAGATAAATTTGAAACAGGTTATGAGTAAACTAAAAATGGCAGTAATTCAGCATGATATTTTTTGGGAAAACCCTGAAAAAAACTTGCAGCAGGTTAGTAATATCATCAGAAATGCAGAGTATGCAGATGTGTTTGTTTTACCCGAGATGTTTAATACTGGGTTTAGCAATAATATTAATGATATGTCGGAGGATATAAATGGCAATACGATAAACACTTTGAAGAATATCGCAAAAGAAAAAAATGCAGCAATTTGTACTAGCATAATTTTATCTGACCATAACAAATTTTATAATTCATTTTTGTTTATAAAACCCGATGGCGATATTATGAGATACGATAAACGACATTTATTTAGAATGGGTGGCGAAACAGATATGTTTACTCCGGGTAAAAGCCGTGTTGTATATAATTATAAAGGAGTGCGATTTTTATTATTAGTTTGTTATGATCTTCGTTTTCCTGTTTGGAGCAGAAATAGAAATGACTATGACGCAATTATTTACGTTTCAAGTTGGCCGATAACAAGGCGGCATGCACACGACACTTTAATAAAAGCACGAGCGATAGAGAACCTTTCGTATGTTATTGCAGCAAACAGAATTGGTGTTGATGGTAAAGACCTTGTATATAATGGAGGATCATGTATAATTGATTCCAAAGGTTTTCCTTTAGCTGAAGCAAAAAATAACAAACAAGAAGTTATTTATGCCGAAATTGATATTGACAAGCAAAATAAATTCCGCAATTCGTTTACTGCTCTTTATGATGCTGATGAGTTTGATATTTTAGTTTAGGGATTGTCCAATAATAACAATCAATTTACACCTTCTGTCGTAACATTTCGGTCAATTTTGTTTATCAGACCTTGTAAAACATTACCTGGTCCCACTTCTACAAACTCTTTGGCACCATAAGCAATCATATTTTGAATCGATAGAGTCCATTTTACAGGATGTGTAAGTTGTTTTATCAAATTTTCTCGAATTGTTTCGGGACTTCTATTAAGTTTTCCGTCAAAATTTTGAAAAATTGGGCAAACAGGAGTTATAAAATGAGTTTCATTAATAGCGACACTTAGTTCTTCTCTCGCTGGCTCCATAAAAGGAGAGTGAAAGGCCCCACCAACTGGCAATTTAATAGCCCTCTTTGCTCCTGCATTTAGCATTTTTTTCATTGCAATTTCGATACCCTTATCAGAACCCGAAATAACAACTTGTTGCGGAGAATTATAATTTGCAGCAACAACAACTTCGTCTATATCAGCACAAATTTCATCAATTATATCGGCTTCAAGATTCAATATTGCTGCCATGCTCGAAGGATTTACTTCGCAAGCTTTTTGCATAGCCAAGGCTCTTTTATAAACCAATCTTAAGCCGTCCTCAAAACTTAATGCACCAGCAGCTACCAGAGCCGAAAACTCACCAAGCGAGTGCCCAGCAACCATACCAGGCCGAATATCTCCATCAAGACACATATAGGTTATTACCGAATGTAAAAAAATTGACGGCTGAGTGACTTTTGTCTGCTTTAACTCCTCGTCTGTGCCGTTAAACATAATATCGGTAATATTAAAACCAATAATTTCGTTGGCTTTATCAAAAAGTTCTTTTGCTTTTGAATTTGAGTAATACAGATTTTTACCCATTCCAACAAATTGGGAACCTTGTCCCGGAAAAACATAAGCTTTCATAATATAATAGTTTATTTGTTTATTATTATTCAAATACTAAGGTCTATCTCTACTAATAAGTGATAAAAATTCTTTTCGAGTTGCATCTTTAAGAAATGCTCCAGTAAAATCGGAGGTTGTAGTAATTGAGTTTTGTTTTTGCACTCCTCTCATTTGCATACACATGTGATGAGCTTCAATAACAACTGCAACACCTAAAGGATTTAAAGTGTTCTGAATGCAATCTTTAATTTGAGTCGTCAATCGCTCCTGAACTTGTAAACGACGTGCAAACACATCAACAACTCTGGCAATTTTGCTCAATCCTGTTATATAATGGTTAGGAATGTAAGCAACATGTGCTTTGCCGTAAAAAGGCAACATGTGATGCTCACACATACTGTAAAGCTCAATGTCTTTCACAATTACCATCTGCCGATAATCTTCTTTAAACATTGCTGACTTCAGTATTGCTTCGGGCTCCATATTATATCCTTGTGTTAAAAACTGCATTGCTTTTGCAACTCGCAGAGGTGTTTTAATCAAGCCCTCACGTTCCACATCTTCGCCAAGTAAGCGAATGATTTCTGCATAATGTGAGGCTATTTCATCTGTTTTGGTCTTGTCAAATTTCTCCGTTTTAACATAACCTCCTGCCTCTTTATTATTTAATGAAAATTCCATTTACATAAATTTTATGCAAATTAAACAAAAATTCCTCAAATTAAGCTTATTTTTGCTAAAACATCTAATATGAATTTACTTCTAATTAGTGCTACAAAGCATGAGGCAGATATTATTATTAAAGATTTGGGAATGAAACAAATCAAACCATCTCTTTACTCATCAAGCACACATAAAACTGATCTTTTGCTTACAGGCATTGGAATCCCTGCTACATTATTTTCGATGTTTACCGATGTTGATATCCGAAAATATGACCTATTAATAAATATAGGTGTAGCTGGGAGTTTTAACAAAAACGCAAAAATAGGAGATATTCTTAATGTAAGTTCCGATAGCTTTGGAGATATTGGCATTAATTCTAAAAATGGTTTTCTCTCGGTTTTTAAAACTGAGTTTAACGATAAATTCAAAAATCTAATAAACAACGGACAGATTTTAAATACATCAGATTTTCCTGCATTTTTTCACGCATTGCCAAAATGCAAAGGTGTAAGTGTAAATCTGCCCGAGGCAATGTTATATCCCCAAACGGATGTCGAAACAATGGAAGGAGCTGCATTTATGCTTGTGTGCAAACATTATAAAAAAGTGTTTATCCAAATACGCGGTATCTCAAATATAATAGGTTACACACAAAGAAAAGATTGGGATATGAATACACCTATCAAAAATTATAGTGAATATATTATTGAATTCATCGAAAAAAATAAGCAATGAAATTTAAACTTGCAATCTCAAGCTGCCCAAATGATACATTTATGTTTGATGCCATAATCAACAAAAGAATTGATGTCGGACAATACGAATTTGAATTACATATAACTGATATTGAAAAACTTAACGGGTTAGCATTTAAAAACGAAACCGATATTACAAAAATAAGTTATCATTCTTTTTTTAAAATAATTGATAATTACCAATTATTAAACTCAGGTTCGGCACTTGGTAAAAACTGCGGGCCATTAATAATAAGTAAGCGGAAAATATTTCTTGACGAGCTTGTCGATTGCAAAATTGCTATTCCAGGAACTAACACTACTGCGAATTTATTAATGAAAATATTTTATCCTAATGCTGTAAATAAGCATGTTTATCTTTTTTCTGACATAGAAACTGTAGTACTCGACAATGAATGTGATGCAGGCCTTGTTATCCACGAAACCCGATTTACTTATAAAAATAGAGGATTAAAATTAATAAGCGATTTGGGAAACTTATGGGAAAACCAATTTCATTTACCTATTCCCCTTGGTGGCATTGCCATACGCAGAAATTTACCAAATAAAGTAAAATCTGATATTAATAACATATTACGTTCATCAGTTGAGTTTGCGTTTTCAAATCCTGAGGCCTCAATGCAATTTATGAAGCAAAACGCTGTTGAACTTGATGAGCAAATTATCAAACAACATGTTGAGCTTTATGTTAATGACTATTCCATTGATTTAGGAGCAGAAGGGAAACGCTCAGTAGAAATATTATTATCGGAATATAATAAGCTTGAAAATATTGCAATAAAACAAACCAACCTATTTATTTGACTGACTTAAGCCCATTTCCTCACCAATTTTTATCATATGTTTTTTTGCCGCTTCATATTCATTGGGAATAATTCCTTGAAGAATTGCCTCTTTAATAGCACCTTTTATATCTCCAACCGTTCTTGAGCCAGGAATACCAAAAAACGCCATAATCTCCTCACCACTTACGGGAGGTTGAAAGTTTCGTAAAGAATCTCGTTCTTCGACTTCGACAATTTTTTTGCGAACATTTTTAAAATTCTCAATATATTGCTCAACTTTCTTTTCATTTTTTGACGTGATATCAGCTTCGCACAAAGTCATAAGTGCATCAATATCTTCACCTGCATCTACAATTAACCGACGAATTGCCGAATCGGTTACAACATCTTCGACAAGAGCAATAGGTCGCATGTGCAGATCAACCATTTTTTGAACAAATTTCATTTTTTCATTTAATGGTAGTTTCAATCTTAAAAAAATATTGGGTACCATCTTAGCACCGATAAAATTATGTGCATGAAATGTCCAGCCAATACCTTCAATAAACTTTTTTGTTCTTGGTTTGGCAATATCATGTAATAAAGCCGCCCATCTCAACCAAAGATCATCGCTATATTTAGCAAGATTATCTAAAACTTGAATTGTATGCAAAAAATTATCTTTATGACTAACAAGACCATGTTTTTCGACACCAGACAATTGAAAAAGTTCTGGAAATATAATTTCTAATAAACCACTTTTGAACAGTAACTTGAATCCTTTTGAAGGCTTATCCGCCATAATTATCTTGTTCAATTCTGTATGAATACGTTCTGCCGTAATAATACCAATTCTTTCTTTGTTTGTCATTATTGCATCAAAACTTCCTTCTTCGATGTCAAAATTAAGTTGTGTTGCAAACCTAATGGCACGCATCATTCTCAAAGGATCGTCCGAAAAAGTAATATCAGGGTCTAAAGGTGTTCTTATAACTTTATTTTCGAGATCACTCAAACCATTAAATGGATCGATAAGCTCTCCATAATTATCAATATTTAGACTTATTGCTAAGGCATTAATTGTAAAATCTCTTCTACGCTGGTCATCCTCGATACTGCCTGATTCTACAACAGGATTTCGCGAATCTTTACTGTAAGACTCACGCCTTGCACCAACAAACTCCAATTCTGTGTCCTGAAAGTTAAACATCGCAGTTCCATAAGTTTTAAAAATACTTAGATTACTAACTCCAAGTTTTTCCGATAACTTACGGGCAAAATCAATTCCATTCCCCTGAACAACTATATCAATATCTTTTTTGTCGGAGCGTCCTAATAATTTATCTCGAACATATCCTCCAATAACATAAGCTTCGGTATTTTCTTGTTTAGCAAGTTCTGCAATTTCTTTGAAAACAGCGTGATTTAAAAAGGATTTTTTATTTAAGTTTATATGGTCCAATTGAACAATTTTTATAAAGGTTTGTTATTTCAAATAATCTTACAAAAATATTAAAAATATATTAAAAGAATTTTAAAATGACAGAACATCTAACAAAAGAAACTTTTATCGACAAGATTTTTGATTTCGAGAAAGAAAAAGAGTGGAAATATAAAGGCGAAAGACCTGCAATTATTGATTTTTATGCAGATTGGTGTCAGCCTTGCAAAATGGTCGCTCCTGTTATTGAGGAGTTAAGTGAAGAATACAAAGGTTTAATTGATGTTTATAAAATCAATACCGAAGACCAGCAAGAGTTATCAGCTGTATTTGGAATAAGAAGCATACCTTCGTTGCTGTTTATTCCTATGGATGCTCAACCGCAAATGGCTGCAGGAGCAATACCAAAAGATGGCTTTATTCGTGCCTTTGAAGATGTTTTTGGAATAAAAAAATAAGAATTTGTTTTAGTGGTTTTTGGTTTTAGAGCCTAAGGTTTACACAGATGTGCTCATAGTGTTAAACTTTAGGCTCTTTTTTATTATATCCTTTTTTTTGAGACGAAAATTATCTATTTTTGCAAAAAAAAATGCTCTGGATTATTTCTTATCTTATATTACTTAACAGAAAGGCATTATTTGTAATAAAATAATGCAGTCTTGAGAATTTCCCTTGTTTGTTGAATTTAATTATTTTAATCATGCCAGTACATTATATTAATAGTGCCAAACTAAGTTTAAGTGAATTAGAACAAATAGTAAGCAATAGTTTAAAAATTGCATTGTCAGAGGATGCAATAAAACGTATTACACATTGTCGTCAATATTTAGATAACAAAATTAAGACCCACGATAAGCCAATATATGGGATTAATACAGGCTTTGGTTCGTTATGTAGCACTTCTATTTCGGATAATGATTTAGAAAAACTCCAAGAAAACCTTGTAAAATCACATGCTTGCGGTATGGGCGATGAGGTTGATAGTTCAATTGTAAAGTTGATGATGTTTCTTAAAATTCAGGCATTATCTTATGGTAAATCAGCAATTTGTCTTGATACAGTTGAACAACTTATTTACTTTTATAATAACGATATAATTCCTATTGTATATCAGCAAGGTTCTTTAGGTGCATCGGGCGACCTTGCTCCCTTGGCACATATAATTTTACCTCTTATTGGAATGGGAGAGGTGTATTATAAAAATGAAAAACGAAAAACTTCAGATTTATTAAAACAACTTAATATTGAACCTATAAAGCTAAAATCAAAAGAAGGCTTAGCTTTGATGAATGGAACACAATTTATGCTTGCTCATGCGGTAACTGCAGTTTGGAGAGCTCAGAACATTATGCAGAAATCTGATATTATCGCTGCACTATCAATCGATTCTTATTTAGGGAGAATAGATCCATTTAACGAAAATCTACATACGATACGCCCTCATAATGGACAAATAGAAACTGCTAGTAATATTCGTTCTTACCTTAAAGATTCAGAAATCTGTAATAAAGAAAAAGAACATGTTCAAGATCCATATTCATTCCGCTGTATTCCACAAGTTCATGGTGCATCAAAAGATGCTTTAAATTATGTAGCCTCTGTTGTTGAAACCGAGATGAACTCAGTTACAGATAATCCGACAGTTTTTCCTGACGAAGATTTAATTCTGAGTGGTGGGAACTTTCATGGACAACCTTTAGCTTTAGTTTTAGATTTTCTTGCTATTGCATTAGCAGAAATTGGCAATATTTCGGAACGCAGAGTTTACCGTCTAATTAGTGGAGAACGTGAACTTCCACCATTTTTAGTTGCTAATCCTGGACTTAATAACGGTTTTATGATTCCTCAATACACAGCAGCTTCGATAGTAAGTCAAAGTAAACAGCTTTGTACGCCTGCAAGTGTTGACTCTATTTCCTCATCAAACGAACAAGAAGATCACGTAAGCATGGGAGCTAATGCTGCAACAAAACTGTTACGAGTTGTTGCTAATACCGAAAGAGTACTTGGAATTGAGCTTTTTGCTGCAAGCCAAGCCTTGAGTTTTCGTAAATCAGATAAAACATCTCCTAAATTGCAAAATTATGTTGAAAAATTTAGACAAGTTGTTCCAATTGTAGAAAACGATATTGTAATGTATGAAATGTTACATAAAGCGGAAAACTTTCTAAAGAATATAACATTCTAGAGATATTATATTTGTAATCTCATAACTTATTTACAAAAAAACTCTCAGCCAATTGACTGAGAGTTTTTTTTAATATAACATCTTGCTATTACATATCAGCAAGTCTTTTGTAGTAATTGTATCTCCATTTTGCATTTTCGAGAGCAGCAGCATATAATACATCTGCATTCTCTGGGAAATCTTTTTTAAGTGCTGTGTATCTTACTTCACCATCTAAGAATTCTTGGAATTTGCTCCAATCTGGTTCTTTGCTATCAAGAGTAAATGGATTTTTACCTTCTTTTTCGAGAAGTGGATTAAAACGATAGTTAGCCCAATATCCACATTCTACTGCACGTTTTTCTTCATCTTGTGTTTTACCCATACCAGCTTTTAAGCCGTGGTTAATACAAGGAGAATAAGCAATAATTAATGATGGACCTGGATACGCTTCAGCCTCTTTTATAGTTTTAAAATACTGACTTTGGCTTGCTCCCATTGCAACTTGTGCAACATAAACATATCCATAAGTCATAGCCATTGCACCTAAGTCTTTTTTACGGGTTTTCATTCCAGAAGCAGCAAATTTTGCAACTGCAGCAGCTGGAGTAGCTTTAGAAGCCTGACCTCCTGTATTTGAATAAACTTCGGTATCCATTACAAGAATATTTATGTCTTTACCAGATGCGATAACATGGTCAAGTCCGCCAAAACCGATATCGTAAGCCCATCCGTCACCACCAAATACCCAAACCGAACGTTTTGGTAAATAATGTTTTTTAGCCATTACTTCTTTTGCGATAGGATCATTAAGTTTTTCGATAGCAGCTATTAATCTGTCAGTTGCTTTATCTGATGCTTCGGCATTATCTCTCCTTTCAAGCCATTCTTTAGCAGCATCAGCAGCTTCGCCTGTCCATTTTGCTTCTTCTAACAACATTGCAACTTTTTCTCTCATTTTTTCAGTTGCTGCCATCATACCATAACCATATTCTGCGTTATCTTCAAAAAGCGAATTAGCCCAAGCTGGTCCTTTATTGCTATTATATGATTTACAATATGGTGTAGATGGAGCAGAACCTCCATATATTGACGAACATCCTGTTGCATTTGCAATAATCATTCTTTCACCAAACAATTGTGTAATTGTTTTTATATAAGGTGTTTCACCACAACCAGCACATGCACCTGAGAATTCAAATAAAGGTTGAGCAAATTGTGAGTTTTTTACAGATTTAGATTTTTCTAAAACAGTATCTTTATAGCCAACAATTTCGTCCATATAATACCAACGATTAACCTCATCCATTTGAGTACCGAGTGGTTTCATTTCTAAAGCTTTATTTTTTGCAGGACATACATCCACACAGTTACCACAACCAGTACAGTCGAGTACGCTAACTTGAATTTTAAATTTGTATTCTTTAGTTCCACCAACACCTTGAACTGTTTTTGTGTTAGCTGGTGCATTTTTAACTTCGTCATCTGTTAATAAGAACGGACGAATTGCCGCATGAGGACAAACAGTAGAACATTGGTTACATTGGATGCAATTCTCAGGTATCCATTCTGGAACATTAGCAGCTACACCTCGTTTTTCGTATTTGGTGCCAGCGTTCGGGAAAGTCCCATCTTCACGTCCATTAAAAGTAGAAACTGGAAGTTTATCTCCATTTTGAGAATACATAACATCAGCAACTGATGAAACAAATTCTGGAACTTCACGTGTTCTAACAACTTTAAATTTGTCAGCCTTAATATTAGCCCATTCTGCAGGGATTTCAATTTTTGTAACATTTCCACCTGCATCAACAGCTTTATTATTCATGTTAATTACTTTTTCGCCTTTTTTGCCAAATGATTTAATAATCATTTGTTTCATTTCTTTAACAGCGAGATCGTAAGGAATTACTTCAGAAATTTTAAAGAAAGCCGATTGCATAATAGTATTAATTCTATTACCAAGGCCTATTTCTTCAGCAATGTCTGTAGCATTAATAATATAGAATTTAATGTTTTTTTGTGCAAGCGTTTTCTTCATGTGATCTGGTAGGCGGTTCTTTGTTTCTTCAACATCCCAAATAGAGTTAAGCAAGAAACTTCCGTTAGTTTTAATTCCTTCTAACACATCGTAAAGTTCAAGGTAAGCAGGAACATGACATGCTACAAAATCAGGAGTAGTTACTAAGTATGGAGCCCTAATTTGTTTATCTCCAAAACGTAAGTTAGAAGCAGTAAAACCACCAGATTTCTTTGAGTCATAAGCAAAGTATGCTTGACAATATTTATCTGTAGTTTCGCCAATAATTTTAATTGAGTTTTTGTTAGCACCAACAGTACCGTCAGAACCAAGACCATAAAATTTACACTCAACTGTTCCTTTACAAAGAATAGAAACGTTTTCTTTAAGAGGTAATGATAAATGTGTTACGTCATCATTTATACCAACAGTAAAACGATTTTTAGGTTTTGCTGCTGCAAGATTTTCAAAAACTGAAATCATCATAGCAGGTGTAGTGTCTTTTGAAGAAAGTCCAAATCTTCCACCAATTATTAATGGTCTGTTCTCATCATTATAAAAGATATCCTTAACATCAAGATACAATGGTTCTCCATTAGCACCAATTTCTTTAGTTCTATCAAGAACAGCAATTCTTTTTACTGATTTTGGAAGTACTTTTCTAAAATATTTTTCTGAGAATGGGCGATATAAATGTACAGAAATTAAACCAACGTTTTTACCTTGGTCGTTAAGATAATCTACAGTTTCTACAAGGGTGTCAGTTATTGAACCCATTGCAATAACGATATTTTCAGCATCTTTAGCACCATGATAAGTAAATGGATGATAAGTTCTGCCAGTAAGTTTTGTAATTTCTTGCATGTAGTCATCAACTACATCTGGGATATTTTCATAAAATTTATTAGCAGCTTCGCGTGATTGGAAATAGACATCTGGGTTTTGAGCAGTACCTTTAGTAACAGGATTAAGAGGATTAAGTGCATTACTACGGAATCTCTCTACTGCTTCCCAATCAAGAAGTTTCTCCAAATCTTCCATGTCGAGACATTCTATTTTTTGTATCTCTTGAGATGTTCTAAAACCATCAAAGAAATGTAAAAATGGGACTCGAGATTTTATAGCAGTTAAATGAGCTATTGGTGCTAAATCCATTACTTGTTGAACCGAACCAGTTGCTAACATTGCAAAACCAGTTTGTCTAGCACTCATCACGTCAGAGTGGTCTCCAAAAATTGAGAGAGCTTGTGCTGCAAGACTTCTTGCACTAACATGAAAAACTGCTGGCAATAATTCGCCTGAAATTTTATACATGTTCGGGATCATTAATAAAAGCCCCTGTGAAGCAGTATATGTAGAAGTTAATGCTCCTGCTTGAAGTGAACCATGAACTGCACCTGCTGCTCCAGCCTCGGATTGCATTTCTTCAACTCTGACTGTTTGTCCAAAAATGTTTTTTCTGCCTTGAGCAGCCCATTGGTCTACATTCTCCGCCATGTCTGAAGATGGTGTAATCGGATAAATACATGCCATATCACTAAACATATACGCCACGTGAGATGCCGCATAGTTACCATCGCATGTAATAAATTTTTTTGTCTTTGCCATATTCGATATTTTTAAATAAAACTAATACATTAGTTAAGTTACTTTTTAAGAATTGCTAAATTAATATTTTAAATTAATTAAAGCTCTGATTTTTATGTGTTTTACAAAACCTTTAACAACATTAGAATGGTTCTAAATTACATTGTCAAAAAACTATAAGTTTTAATTTATGTAAAAGTCTGTATTTTACTTTGTAAGGCAAAATACAGACTTTTAAATATTGATTTAATAAAAAAAGAATCTTTTTCTTATAATCCTTTATCCATTGTTAACAAGAACTCTTTATTTGTAGGCACTTGCATCAATCTAGTTCTCATAAAATCCATTGCTTCAATTGAGTTCATATCGGCTAGGAATCCTCTAAGTATCCACATTCTATTAATCAAGTCTCCATCGAGCAATAGATCTTCGCGACGTGTACTTGAGGCCACAATATCAACAGCAGGATATATTCTGCGGTTAGATAATTTTCTATCTAATTGTAGCTCCATATTACCAGTACCTTTAAATTCTTCAAAGATAACTTCATCCATTTTGCTTCCAGTCTCTGTTAGAGCAGTTGCTAAAATTGTAAGTGAGCCACCATTTTCTATGTTTCGTGCTGCTCCAAAAAATCGTTTGGGTTTATGCAATGCGTTTGAATCGACACCCCCTGAGAGTACTCTACCAGAGGCGGGTGCTACTGTATTGTAAGCTCGTGCAAGGCGTGTAATTGAGTCTAATAAAATAACTACATCGTGTCCACACTCCACCATTCGTTTTGCACGTTCCAAAACAATACTTGAAACTTTAACATGACGTTCGGCAGGCTCATCAAAAGTTGATGCGATAACCTCTGCATTTACATTTCGAGCCATATCAGTAACCTCTTCGGGCCTTTCATCTATAAGTAATATCATAAGATAAACTTCTGGATGATTTGCAGCAATTGCATTTGCAATTTCTTGTAACAAGACAGTTTTACCTGTTTTGGGTTGGGCGACAATTAAACCTCTTTGCCCTTTTCCAATTGGTGCAAATAAATCAACAATTCTAGTTGAGATTGTTGCTTTTCCGTTGCCAGTAATATTAAACTTTTTGTCAGGGAATAGGGGTGTTAAGTGGTCGAACGGGATTCTATCACGCATAATTGCAGGATCAATTCCGTTTATTTTAATAACTTTGATAAGAGGGAAATATTTTTCACCCTCTTTAGGTGGTCTAATGCTTCCTTCAACAGTATCGCCAGTTCTTAATCCAAAAAGTTTTATTTGAGATTGAGAAACATACACATCATCAGGTGAATTCAAATAATGATAATCAGAAGATCTTAAAAATCCGTAGCCATCCTGTATTATTTCAAGTACTCCTGTAACAGTTATAATGCCAGAAAAATCGTATAGATCTTCCTTCTTTTGATTTTCTTTCTCGTATTTACGGTCTAAATTATTCCCGTTTTTATGATTATTTGCAAAAACATCCTTATTTTGATCATCATTTTTAACAGTATCACCAGCTTGAGGTTTACGCAACACCAATTTTTTATCTGCTATTTTTTTTCCAGAAGTTTCTTTTTCAACTTTAACATTGGATTTTGGTTGAACTTCCTTGGGAATAACTTTTTCTACTGGTATATTATTCTCCATTTTTGTATCTGCCAAAACAGAAATAGCTGGAGTTTTAGGCTCTTTTTTTTGCTTCGGGGCTTTTGCTTTTTTTTCAGCCTCAACAACTATATCCTTATCTTTATTTTGCTCAGCTTTAGGTTTTGGATCACTAAAAAGATCTGTCTGCTGATCAGCATTTTCAATTTCAGGCTTTTTATCAACCGCCTTATTACCAGCGGTACTATATGCTTTTAGAACCTTAGTTCGGGTGCGAGGACGTTTTTGCTGAAATTTATCGGATTTTGATTGCTCATTTGAAGCTTTTATCGCTTGTAAATCAAGAATCTTATATACTAATTCTTTTTTGCGAAACGAGTCAACCTTATGTACACCAAGAGTTTTAGCGATTTCTTTTAACTCTGGCAATAACTTTGAAGTTAATTCTAATATATCATACATATTTTTTAGAGTGAATTTTTATTGAACATTAAAACTTGATTTAAAAGCCTATTTTGAGAAAATAATCAAGGGCTTACAAAAACATTGCAAATTTAAATAAAATTAATGGAACTTAAAAATAAAAAATAAAAAAATGCAACAAGTTATTAACAGTCGGTTGTAAAATAATATTAAATATTTATAAAAAAACATAAGAATAAAGCAACCTCAAAAAGATTTATACGTTAAAATACTAAGAGACAAAAAACTAAATCGTGTGAGACAATTAAAAATAACAAAACAAGTAACCAATCGAGACACTCCTGCATTTGAGAAATATTTGCATGAGATAGGTCGCGAAGAATTGATTTCGGCTGAGGAAGAGATTGAGCTTGCACGGCGTATTCGAAGTGGAGATGAGCTTGCTCTCAACAAATTAGTGTCAGCCAATTTACGTTTTGTCGTATCTGTAGCCAAACAATATCAAAACCAAGGCTTAAATTTACAAGACCTTGTTAACGAGGGGAACTTAGGACTAATTAAAGCTGCAAAACGTTTTGATGAAACGCGTGGGTTTAAATTTATTTCTTATGCAGTTTGGTGGATTCGACAATCAATTCTTCATGCTTTAGCAGTTCAAGGACGTATGGTTAGATTGCCTTTAAATAAAATAGGCATGTTAAATAAGATTAATGCCGCATCTGCTAAGTTAGAACAAAAGTACGAACGAGAACCTACTACCGAAGAAATTTCACTTGAAATTGATGTCAAATGTTCTGATATTAAAGAATCGATAAAATCGTATGCACGATATATATCAATGGACGCTCCTCTAAGTAATGATAGCGAAGACGATTTTAATCTTTATGACCTTTTAGGAATGCATGACAGCATTTCGCCAGATAACGAATTACTTCAAGAATCTCTTGAAATTGAAATTGAGAGAACACTCGAAATACTTGGACAACGAGAAGCACAGATTATTAGATTATATTATGGACTGGGCAAATGTGTCCCAAAAACATTAGAAGAAATTGGCGAAGAATTTGAACTTACGCGCGAAAGAGTAAGGCAACTAAAAGAGACTGCAATAAGAAGATTAAAACAATCGACTAAACATAAGATGCTTAAATCCTATTTATTGTAATTTATAATTAGGTCAGTTTTGAGAAAAGGAGGAACAAAGAGTCCTCCTTTTTTACATCCCACATACAAGAGATTAATTATTTTACAGTCTCAAAATTTTGGTTTTTGCCAAGCGAGTTAGTATATTTGAAAATTAATTAAGATATTTATTATGAAAAAAATAATTCTTGCTCCATCGTTGTTGTCGGCAAACTTTAATAATTTGCAAAAAGATATTGATATGATTAACAACTCCAAGGCCGATTGGTTTCATCTTGATATCATGGATGGGGTTTTTGTACCGAATATTTCATTTGGCTTTTCAGTTGTAAAGCATATAAAAAAAATTGCAAAAAAACCTCTCGATGTACATTTGATGATTATTCAGCCCGAAAGGTACATCGAAGAATGGAAAAATGTAGGAGCGGATATTTTAACTGTTCACTATGAAGCCTGCACCCACTTACATCGTACTATACAACAGATTAAGTCATTAGGAATGAAAGCTGGCGTTTCTTTAAATCCGCACACATCAGTCGATTTGCTCGATGACATTCTTCCTGAACTTGATTTGGTACTAATTATGTCAGTAAATCCTGGATTTGGTGGGCAATCTTTTATAAAAAATTCTTTAAGAAAAATAGAAAAACTGCGTTTAATGGCAGATATTACAAATCCAGGGTTAATTATCCAAGTTGATGGAGGTGTTGATAAAAACAATTATCGGCAAATTGTAAAAGCTGGTGCAAATGCTTTGGTTGCTGGTTCTGCCGTTTTTGGTGCAGATAATCCTGAAGAGATGATAAAATTATTAAAGTCTTTTTAGGCTTATTTTGCAATATTCATAAAACTATCTGACCAAAAATTATAGATTGGAACGGTTTTTGCATACAAGAATCGAGCGTTTCTAATTATAATTACTTAAATATTGTATCATGAAAAAATATTTTACTTTAGCTTTGGCTCTACTTACACTTGTATCATTTAGTCAAGAAACTTTATCGTACGAGTATTTAAACGTGAATAATGTTAAAGCGTTAATAAGTCCAGTTGGGAATCAATTTAACGATTTTTCTGGAAGTTCTTGTTTCCAAATTCCCTCTGACAGTTCAACATGTTCTATTTTTAACTCATCTCTTTGGATTGGAGGTAAAGACGCAAATAATCAATTAAAATTTGCTGGTGAACAATATAGACAAAGAGGTAGAGATTTTTTTCCTGGCCCTCTAGTTGCAAGTGGATCTGATATAGGTACTGTTTCAGACTCGGTTTCTCAATCATGGAATAGAATTTGGCGAATGACCAGAGAAGAGATAAATCAGTTTATTATATGTTATAATAACCCCTCATATCCTTTGTATGAAATCCCAAA
>JAQVOR010000027.1:21083-33873 GCA_028702535.1 Bacteroidales bacterium | reverse complement strand
ACAAATAAAATAACAAATGGCAACGATTCTACCTCATTTGAAGGCATTTTAAAGTTAAATCGTAAATAGTAAGCCAAAATTAATGACAAAAAACTAATTGTCATATCAATTGTAAAAACCACCCAGCGGGGAGTTATTCGACGTAATATGTTTATGTTTAAACTCACAAAACAAAATTAACAAATAGTTTTGACTCCACAACATCAATCCCTTACTTTTGTTATATTTACAATTTCTAAAAAACATTTAGTATGAAACTTAAATATTTATTTGCTGTACTATGTTTGTTAATGAGTGTGTCAATGTTTTCTCAACAAACTTCTATAACCATTAATGTTAATAATATTAGAAATTCAAAAGGAACAATTAAGTGGGCGGTTTTTAAAGATGGGTCTAAATTTAACTCAAAATCGGGATATGCCGATGCGGGTAGTACTGTTGCTGAAAAAGGAAGTACTCTGATTAAAACAAAAAACATTCCTGATGGAACTTATGCAATATCAGTTTTTCATGACGAGAATAATAATTCAGATGTAGATTTTAGCTTTATTGGTATGCCTGTAGAAGGTTTCGGTTTTTCTCAAAACCCAAGAATTTACTTTGGTCCTCCAAAATATAAAGAATGTACCTTTACTAAAAAGGGGAATACTACGCAAAATATTAAAATGAAATATTATTTATAACCTGAATTCCATATAATATTTGACGGTTAGGTTTTTATTGGGAAACAATAGAAAGCTTTATTTCTTGTGATAGTATTTGGACTGGTTTTTGTTTTTAGCGTACGAATGTTAGAAGTAAAAACAAATAATTCACTAATTAATTTAAACAAGAGTTAAAATGAAAACACTAATAACAGTATTATTTATGTTTTATTCATTTTGTGTATTCAGTCAAGCTTTTACAACACAATCAGAGTGGGAAGCATATTTTATTAGTGCAACCGATAAGCTTGACCCCATTGAAGGTATTTGGAAGATTACCTCCACAATGAAAATATATAACGACAATAACCAACTTATTTACACTAAAAACGACACACAAATAAGAACTAAAGTTGTTTATAAACTTAATAATAAATTTATTTCACATACTATTGTTGGTAATGATTCTTATGTAGTAATGTTTTCAAATACAGCTACTAGTAATCATTATTTAGTTAATATTTATAATAAAAATGCTTTTTCGACTGCAAAAACAACGGCAACAATGACAGATTCTGGTTTGTTAGAGTTTTCCTATGAGAAACCAGACGATTTAATGAAATATGGAAGTGGGGGACATCATATTATTGGTACAATAATTACTTTTGAACATCAATGGGTTAAAATTTATCCTAATTTACAAAAAAAACACCCCTAATGGAATTTATGCAATATCTATTTTTCATGATGAGAATAATAATTCAGCTGTAGATTTTAGCTTTATTGGTATGCAAGTAGAAGATTTTGGGTTTTCTAAAGACCTAATAATATATTTTGGAGATCCAAGATATGAAAAGACACAATGTTGTTTATGAGGCAATCTAATATATGATGGTTTAACATTTTATAAACATCTATTTTGTAAATTTAAAATTACAAAGTAATAAAATGTTTAACTTTGCACATTAAATTTTTATTAAAATTACAAGAATGAAAAAACAATTTCTAATAATCATATTTCTAATCTTTACTATCTCGTTAATTGCAAAAGAAGTTCCAAAGAGCCTTGCCCAAACAGTTGCTAAAAACTATTATTTTCAGGCATTAACTAGTTTAGATAAAACCAAATCTGTCAATTTTGATAAAATAGCATTAACTTGTATTCTTGACCCATCAACAATTACGGTGCCAGCTTTTTATGTGTTTAACATCAATAATGACGAAGGATTTGTTATTGTTTCGTCTGATGATAATGTAAAGCCTATTTTAGCATATTCTTTTGTGTCGGGATTTAATATTGGTAATATCTCGGCTTCGCAGCAATATTTATTAGATTATTATTCTTTTATCAATTTAGAAGCCAGCAAAAATAAATTGGCGAAATCTAACGACGCACTTACCGAATGGAGAGAATTAACTGATTTTAATTCACAAGAAAAGTATAATACAAAAACTACTGTTGAAGGATTATTGGATCCAATCAAATGGAATCAAAGTTCTCCTTATAATGCGATGTGTCCTGTAGGCATAGATGCCCTTGGTCATGAGGTTTTTTGTCCTGTTGGTTGTTCGGCAATTGCAATGCTACAGATAATGAAATATTACAACTGGCCAGATGCAGGAACTGGTTCATACACACATTCTTCGTGGGATAATGGAGGTCATGGGAATTTTACGGTAAATTTTGGGCAAAACACTTATGACTGGTTCTCAATGCCTAATGAAGGAACTCAGCAAAATGATGAATTAGCAAAAATGTGTTTTCATGCTGGAGTAGCTATAAAAATGCACTGGAGTCCTGAAGGTTCAGGAGCTGGACCCGCAGATGTTGCAACTGCATTGGTAAATTATTTTAGTTATGAAAACAATATTGATTTACTTTACAAAGAAGAATATTCCGAAACAGATTGGAAAAACTTGCTACGCAATGAAATTGAACAAAAAAGACCTATTTTTTATGTGGGATATTCAGACGAAGCTGGACACGCATGGAACTGCGACGGTTATCAGGGAGAAGACCATTTTCACATGAACTGGGGTTGGGGAGGATATGGTAATGGTTTTTATACTCTAGATGCTTTAGGAACGTCTGCTACTCCTGGCGAGAGTGATGGTAATTATAATCAATGGCAACATGCACTAATAAATGTGTTTCCAGAAGGAAATTATCCAGAATACTGTAATAGCTTAACAACCATTACGGGTAACGATGGCTCCTTTGATGATGGCAGCTCGCATGAAAATTATCAAAACAACACAACATGTACCTACGTTATAGAGCCGGAATGTAGCCAAATCATCTGTCTTAATTTTACAAAACTAAACTTGGCGGAAGGAGATTATTTAAAGATATGGGCTGGCACTCCAGATGATGATAATTTACTGGCATATTTAGATGCTGACAGTTTACCAAATGAAGAGTACGAATCTATTTTGGGTAAAATGACAATAGAGTTTTTTACTGATGATAGTCTGACAGCAGAGGGATGGGCTGTTAATTATAACACTAAAAATTGTATAGCAAATCGTCTATTTACCGAAGCGGCTGGAAGTTTCGATGATGGAAGCAAATCATGCCAATACAAAGGACCAACATTATGCAATTGGATAATTCAACCAGAAAATACTAATAAAATCTATATAGATTTTGAATATTTTGATTTGAATGGAAATATAGACTTTGTTAAAGTTTACAAAAACTCAGCTACAAGTCAAAGCATTGTCGCAACATACAAATCCGATGCTCCACCTACAGAAACCCTAATTATAGAAGCAGAAACGGCAATAGTAAGATTTTTCGTAACCTCCAATAGTCCTCTTGGTAATGGTTGGAAAATAAATTATAATTCTGAATTTAGTAATGTCCAAAATACAATATTAAAAAACGAAATATCTATTTACCCAAATCCCGGTAATTCAGACTCAAAATTAGTTTTTAATACTGTCGATAACGGGACAGCTCAGATTTGCACATATAATATCCTTGGCGAAATTGTTGCTACTGCAATGATAGAGATAGAGCAAGGAGAAAATATTATTCCTATATCCAAAATTTCGGAGATTCAAAAACCTGGTCTATATTTGGTACATATAAATCTTAATGATAAAATCTATTCTGGCTCTTATGTGTTTGAGGAGTAAAATATCTTTATTGTATTCCACATTATATTGTAAAACAGTGTCTTTAAGAAAATCATTTCTTTATCTTTGTGTATAATTTTAAATAAATGAGTAATTTTCCTAATAAGTATTGTATAGACATTCACAATTACGAAAGGTTTCCGAGCCGAGAAGTTAAAATTGGTGATATTTCTATTGGAGCATTAAATCCTATACGTTTGCAAAGTATGACTAATGTACCTGCAACAAATCTTGAAGCCTCAATAAAGCAAGCAAAAGCAATATTTGATGCTGGTGCCGATTTTGTTAGAATTGCAACGCCGCGCATTCTTGATGTAGAAAGTCTTAAAGAAATCAAAAAACGATTACATGCTGATGGCTACAAAAATCCTCTTATTGCTGATGTTCACTTTAATCCAGTAATTGCTGAGGAAGCTGCTCGAATAGTCGAAAAAGTCAGAATAAATCCTGGAAATTATATTGATAAACGAGCAAGTTTTAATGAAATTGCGTTTTCAGAAACCGAATATCAATTGGAACTTGAGAAAATTCACGAAAGTATTTTACCTCTTATAAAAATTTGCAAAGAAAATGGTACAGCAATCAGAATAGGGTCAAATCATGGTTCTTTAAGCGACCGTATTTTAACTCGTTATGGAAACACACCTGAAGGGATGGTTGAGGCAGCACTTGAATTTGCCAGTATCTTTATTGCAGAAAATTTTTATAATTTGGTTATATCGATGAAAGCCAGCGACACTCGAATAATGACTTATGCTTGCCGTTTGTTAAACGCTCGAATGTTAGATAATGCAATGGTTTTTCCACAACATCTTGGTGTTACCGAAGCTGGTGCTGACATTGATGGTCGATTAAAATCGGCTGTTGGTATAGGAGCCTTACTAAGCGATGGAATTGGTGATACATTAAGAGTTTCCCTAACTGAAAATCCTGAAAACGAAATTGTTTTCGGAAAAAAACTACTAATCCCATTTCAAAACCGTATTTTTAAATATCAGGTTGTTACTCAAGCAAAAAACACATATAACCCTTACGCTTTTGAACAAAAATATAAGCAAATTCCAATAACAAATCAAAGAATCGTCGTTGTGTCAAATAATCCTCACTCAGAGGCAGATATTATTTTCTACGATGATAGTAATATGTGCAACATCAATCCCGACAAACCTGGTATTGCCGATATTAAAACAATTAAAGCAGCCGGAAAGCCATCAAATTTATACCCTATAATCCATTTTTCTGAAATCGACAAACAAAAAAATCTATTTGGTACCTATACATTTATTCGCTTAAGCACATTTGACATCCATAAAAATATTATTAAAGATGTTTTTACAAAATCGAATGTGTGTCCAGTATTAGAGTTTTCAACCGAAAATCCTTTGGGAGAGCTTAGATATTTTTATAAAGAGTTGAAAAAAATTAACAAAAACCTTCCCTTATTGATCAAATATCAGTGTAATTCGATAGATGAGGATGGTTTGATTTCGGAAATAGGAGTTTTTCCAGGTTCTGGGCTTGTTGACGCACTTGCAAACGGTATTTGGCTGGATGTACCCAATAAAAACACAGATGAAGTTCAACTACAACTCGATTTATTGCAAGCTATTGGGCTAAGATACACCAAAGCAGAGTTTATTTCCTGTCCAGGTTGTGGACGAACAAATTACGACTTGGAAAAACTTACAAAAGCAGTAAAAAAAGAATTTTCACATCTAAAAGGATATAAAATTGCTGTTATGGGCTGTATTGTTAATGGCCCTGGCGAGATGGCAGATGCCGACTTCGGATGCGTTGGAGCAGCAAAAAATAAAGTTCATATTTATAAAGGTAAAACACCCGTTGTTAAAAATGTTCCACAAGAAAACGCAGTGGAAGAGCTAAAAAAGCTTATAGAGAAATCCTTATTAGAGGATGATAATAAAGCTTATTTCTAAAACAATAGTATAAAATCACTTTTAGAAAAGCGATAATTACATTAAAAAAACTTATCTAAAAGCGACAATAAAGACTAAAATCACTTGTCCAAAAGTGAAATAGGCAAGGAAAATTACTTTTGTATTATATAATTTTGTATTTTTGTAAAAAATTCAACTATGGAAAGGTTATATAATATTTCACAATATCTTCAAAAAAAAGTTCCAGATGATTTTCGTCGTTATTTATATGATGAGATTGATTGGGATGCGCAGTTGATTGCTATTGCTGGAGCACGTGGATGTGGGAAAACAGTGATTTTATTGCAATATTTAAAAAGTATTGCGAATAAAAAAAACGTTCTTTATGTTAGTCTTGATGATATTTTCTTTTCTGAAAATAAATTGGTGTTTTTTGCCGAAAGTTTTTATCAAAAAGGTGGCGAAGTTTTGGCATTAGATGAAGTCCATAAATATCCGAACTGGTCGCAAGAAATAAAAAACATTTACGATACGCTTCCTGATCTAAAACTTATATTTACTGGATCATCAGCTCTTGAAATTCATAAAGGGCTATATGACCTTAGTCGAAGGGCACTTGTTTATAATTTACCGGGATTGTCGTTTCGTGAGTATATTGAACTAAGATACAAAATTGTTCTTCCAGTATTTAAACTAAAAGATATTTTGTTGGCTGATAATTCTCTTAATTCTTTAATCATTGATAAAATTAAACCTTTACAAGTTTTTGAAGAATATTTACAAATGGGTTATTATCCATTTTTTATTAATGCTAAGCAAAACTATCTAAAACAATTGCTTAATACCATAAATCAGGTAATCGAAACTGATCTTCCGGCAATATTTGATATTGAATTCGCTTCTGTAATAAAAATAAAAAAACTTTTGTCTGTAATTTCAAGGATTGTACCTTACAAACCAAATATAGAAGAATTGGCAAGGCAAGTTGGAACAACAAGAGATACCTTACTTAAATACTTATTTTATCTTGAGAAAGCTCAAATAATAAAATGGCTAGGAAAAGATACTCATGGCCTAAATTATTTGAATAAACCAGAAAAGTTATATCTGAATAACTCAAATATTATTCATGCACTAAGTAATCAGCCCAATAAAGGTAATATGCGTGAGACATTTTTTCTTAATCAGTTATCGGCACAAAATTTCGTATCATATCCTAACAAAGGTGCTTTTTTGGTTGATGATAATTATATTTTTGAAATTGGCGGTAAGTCTAAATCACGTAAACAAATTGCAAAACTTGAAAACTCATATATAGTTGCTGATAATATTGAATATTCTTTTGAAAATAAAATACCTCTTTGGTTATTTGGTTTTTTATATTAATTGCGAAAAAAATGAAATCATATACAATAAAACATTAACTTTATTGAAAAATACTAACTAATAAAAACAAAACAACTATGGAAAGATACATTAATCAACTATTAGAGGATCTTGCTGAGGCAGAGGCAAACCCAACACCAGAACCCGATTTTGGTACTTCTTATGAAGAATTTGAGAAGGTAATGCTTGAAATTGAAGAGGGGCGAAAAATGGAAGCTAAAAAAATAGTAAATGTTAGCTACGAAGAATTGCCTCCAGTAGAAAGATTAAATCAAAAGCAAATCCAAAAATTATTAGTGGCAATTTTTAACGCCCTTTCGGCAAAAGGAACTAATATTTGTTTGCCAAGTGAGAATGCTCCAGTTGAGTTGGTATATAGAGAAGTTAGGGAGCATTTTAAAGAAGGATTTAATGCACTGCCAGGCTGGGTAATTGATTTTTGTTCGGGTTACTGTCCAGATTGTGCCTTTGTAGATTATTGTAATACCCGGGAAGAAACTTGGACAAAAGAAGAAATGGAAGAAGAAAGAAGGAAATGTAAAGATATGTGATAATCGGTTCTCGGTTTTTGTTCGATTGTTTTTTTCACAATGAGATAGTTATTTATTCTATAAAAATTTTCTGTCCACAAAGTCTTTAAATCCAGCCTTATACTGTTCGCTAACTGGAACATAAATTTTATTGTAATAAATAATTCTGTTTCTTTCGATAGTTGTAATATTATCGAGGTTTACGATATATGAGCGATGTACACGCATAAATTTGTCAGTTGGCAAAGCTGCCTCTAAACTTTTCATTGTCATAAGGCTCATTATTGGTTTTTCGCCGCTTACAAATATTTTAACATATTCACTCGCACTTTCGATAAAGTCTATTTTTGATAATTCTACTTTATATATTCTACCATCAGCTTTTACAAAAATATAATCTTTGTTTTCTAAGGATTTTAAATTTTCTTGATTATTCTTCTCCCAAACAATCTGAGCTTTGTTTGCAGCACGCAGAAAGTCATTATAGCCTATAGGTTTAAGCAAGTAATCCACTGCATTTACTTTGTAGCTTTCAACAGCATATTCATTATGAGCAGTTGTGAAAATAATTAATATATCATTAGTCAAAGACTTTACTAATTCCATTCCGCTCATTTCAGGCATATTAATATCTACAAAAATTAAATCGGGTTTTTGTTCTGCTATTGAAGCAAGAGCCTCAAATGCATCTTTACACCCTGCTATCAGATTCAAAAACGGAGTTTTACGCACATAATCAGAAATTTGTTTAAGTGCATAGGGCTCATCATCTATCGTGATACAATTTATTTGCATATTAGTGGAATCTTTATTCTAACTGTAAAGTTATTATTTGTTTCGGATATTGCAAAATTGTAATTATCGCCATATATTGCATCCAATCGTTGCATTGCATTTTCAACACCTATTTTTTTAACATTTCCCTTTTTCTCTATGCCAGATTTTGAATTACTTACGCTAAATAATAAATTGTTAGTATCTGACTCTAAGTTTATATGAATATAGGATTTTTCGGAACTTATTATTCCATGTTTAAATGCATTTTCAACAAAACTCACAAATAATAAAGGCGGTATTTTATAATCAGAAATATTTGGAGTATAGTCAAATTTTATCTCCACATCTTCCTGAACTCTAATTTTCATTAGTCCAATATAATCGTTTAAGAATTGTATTTCGTTTTTTACTCTGTAATTTTCATTATCGCTGTCATAAAGTAGAACTCTCATAAGTTTTGATAAGGTTACAATTGACTCTTTTGCCATGTCTTTATCATAGTCAATTAAAGCATGGATATTATTTAGAGTATTCATAAGAAAATGAGGACTGATTTGATTTCTTAATACTTTAAGTTCTGTTTGCAGTTTTGCTTTTTGTAATAACTCATAATCCCTCCTATCTTCTAACCAAACAGTTAAGATTTTAATAGCGTTATTTAAGCCTAATACCAATATGGAAAAAAGAATATTATAAAAGAATTTATTCAAGAAGCCTATAAAAACGTTGCCTTGTGGCATAGGTGGTAACATTTCTTGCTGTGGCATTGGAGGGCGTTGCATTGGCGGAGGCGGAGTTTCAAGTATCCTGAGAATTTCGACATTAAAAAAAGAAGTTGCAATACTAAATACAAGTATTGCAATAACAGTAAAAACGGAATACTTTAAGTATTTTTTGTTTTTTAAATACTTAAATAAAAAGAAATTATTTAGTAAGAAGATAATAAAGAATGGAAAGATTCTGATAGTCTCATGTTTAACTCTAGTCCAGTTAATGCTATCTCCACCAGCAGAAAGAAAAACTGGCATTGCAAATACCATTACCCATATAATAAGGTAAATCAGATTTTCGCGATTTATTATTTTTCTTTTCTTTTCCATATAAGTTAAGAGCAATAATTTACAAAACTATTATTTTTTCACAAATTTATTATAATAAACTTCCGTAGAAGTCTTAATAGATAAAAAATAAATCCCAGACTTTAGCATTTCGATATTTATGGCAGATATTCCTTCATTTGACCACCTACCACTCATCATAATTTTTCCTGTACTGCTAATTATCGAATAATTAAGAATTTCGTCAGTATTTTGCAGATTAAAATTAAGTGTCTCATCAACAGGATTAGGATAAATTTGCAATTGTTTATTTAATATTTCTGTATTATTTATGTCTGCTGAAATATCACGTACTAATCTAACATAATTAAAAATTCTAACTACATCTCCCTGAGGTCCGTTACCGTTTGGAAAATCTGCAGGATCCCCTGTTTTAGGATCACTACGTTGAGAACCAGCACCATGCACATCCATTAATGTATAGTTGCCAGAACCGGGAGGCATTGCTTCCATAAACCCTAAAGCTTCGCCAAAGCATAAATATACGGCAGCACTTCCATAATTATTGCTTGTCCAATTAGCATGTGTTGTGCTTGTCCAGAAGAAAGGATAATTTGTTTCACGACCTTCATCTGTAATCGTTGAGCAGTTAAAAATTGGATTTATTGCCGCTGAAGATGTTGTTGAAGGAGATCTGCTATAATCAACTATACTCTGAAGTTCTTTTGCATTTGGCAATCTCCAGTCTGAATAGCCTGATGTTGTTGAACTTTCTGCATATTCTAGTGCTTCTTCCCAAATAATACCTTCGCCATTATCGTCTTTTGTCCACATCAAACCAGTAGCATTATCTGTTACAGTACCATCACTATTGTCTTCGAAAATGTTTATTCCATAATCAGTATTTCCTCTTACGAAATAAACATAGAATAGTTTATCTTCAGTTTGATTAGGCATTGGTCCTGTTCCGTATCCTTTAATTCTTCCATCAGCAAAATTTACTCCGAACATAGTTTCGTCTCCCATCATTGTAGTACTAACATATAGAGTTGAAGTAGCCATTTGTGCATCAATAATTCTTTCGCCAGCATTTTCGTCCCCATAATTAAAACCAAAATAGTCTGTATCAATAAATGGAATAAGGTTATCATTACTGCCCGAAAAGCCACTTGGATCCATTCCACTAAAAATAATAAGCGAATATTGTTCTTTTATTGTTGGAAGTCTCCAGTCCTCATAAGTTGCTAAACTAAAAGTATCGGCTGCGGCAAGCGATTCGGTATATGATAATTTGTCATCTGCATTAATAATTCCATCACCATTCAAATCACAAGTTTTTACCCACATTAATCCTGTAATATTATCGGTAATAGTTCCATCGCCATTGTCGGTATAAGAAGGCTGATTGCCAGAATATGTCGCATCCTGACCATAAAACGCACTACCAACATTAGGCTCAGTAATTGAACCAGTATTTCCGTAAAACTCATCCTGATTAGTATCTACAATTTTGTATGTTTGAGAAAATAAATTGACTGATAATAACAAAACAATAGTAATTAAGAACAGTAGAAAGATTTTTAAATTTGTCATAATATTTATATTTTAATCTCAATCTCAAAACTATACTAATACAAATAATAAAACAATTTTATTCAATGAGATTGTTCTTTAATCTTATGAAATTAAGAATTTCCAGCACATAATGTATCTTATAAAAATGTTTATATTATAAACTAAAACGCTATTTAAAAAAAATTATGTACCTTTATCCTACGACAATAATTATAAATATATATTCTTATGCAAAGTAATTTTAACAGTAAGTTTTTTACAAATAACCGACAAAATCTATTTACTGAAATACTACCAAACTCACTTGTTGTGTTGTTTTCAGCCGAACAGTTTCCTAAAAATGGAGATCAGTATTATAAGTATCGGCAAAATTCAGACACGTTTTATTATTCTGGTCTTACACAAGAAAATACAACAATCTTGCTTTACAAAGCTAAAGAATCTAAAAGTTTTACTGAGTTTGCTTTTATTATTGAACCCAATCAAAAAATGCTTACGTGGATTGGGCATAAATACTCCAAAGATGAGGCTGCTAAGATTTCTGGAATTGAGAATATTGAATTTCAAGAAAGATTTGATGAGGTTTTTCAAGGATTGATAAAAAAACCGAAAAATCTTTACTTTTCTCACAATTCAAATATTAGAGGGATACAATATTCACATTCAATATTTGATAACTGGATTGATTCTGTAAAATCTGAAATTGAAAATCATAATGTTTTAGATCTTGATCCACTTACAATGGATTTACGCTTAATAAAATCTCCCATAGAGCAAAATGTTATGCAAAAAGCAATTGACATTACTGGTAAAACTTTTAGGGATATTTTAAAATTCGTAAAGCCTGATGTGTATGAATATCAAGTTGAAGCAGAAATACTTAAAGGTTTTTTTACTCGTGGAGCCAATGATTATGCCTATCCCTCTATTGTAGCATCAGGGAAAAACAATAATATACTTCATTATAATACAAATCGAAATAAATGTAATGTAGGCGATTTATTATTGCTTGATTTTGGAGCAGAACTTGAATATTACGCTGCCGATGTTAGCAGAACAATTCCAGTTTCTGGGAAATTTACCTCAAGACAAAAAGAAGTTTATAAGGCTGTATTAGATGTCCATAAACAAATAAAAAATAAAATTATACCAGGAAATACAATCAGGCAGTTAAATTTAGAAGCACAAATGCTAATACAAGATGCTCTTCTAAAACTCAAACTTATAAGCAGATTTGATATTGCAACACAAAAAGACGAAAATCCAGCATTTAAAAAATATTATATGCATGGAGTTTCGCACTTTATTGGATTAGATGTACACGATGTTGGAAATAAAGATACAGTTTTGCAAACAGGAATGATACTAAGCTGTGAACCTGGAATTTATATCGAGGATGAAGGCTTTGGCATACGTATAGAAAACGATATTATGGTTGCTAATACTCCAATAGATATGTGTAGCAATATTCCTATCGAAGCAGATGAGATTGAACAGATTATGAGTTCTTGATTGGGTTGTAATTGAATGTAATATTAATAGCAACACTCGGATTGCAACCGAGTGATAGCGAGTACACTTCGACTGTTTTACTTCGATAAAAACTCACTTCGGCAAGCTCGGCAGATTGCAGCAAAACTAAATTTGAGTGAACGGGAAAAATCATTATCTATGGTGTCAGTCCCGGAGGGACAAAACATTGGTAAGACCATGACAGTTAATGCTTTACAAGTCCCGTATGGGACGATATATTATTTGTTGATATATTAAGTTATATAAGT
>JAQVOR010000027.1:0-20983 GCA_028702535.1 Bacteroidales bacterium | reverse complement strand
GTAAGACCATGACAGTTAATGCTTTACAAGTCCCGTATGGGACGATATATTATTTATTGATATATTAAGTTATATAAGTTTGGGATTTGGTTAAAATTTGAAATTTTTGTGCTAAAAACTATTTATAAACTTATGAATGAATAATTTGACAAGCCCTTACCGCATCAAATACATTTTACCAATTTCTTTCTTAAAATACTTATCTGCGGCGGTGGCACGGTGGTCTATATCTTGACCATTGATTTTAGCTTTTACCTGATAAAAATATACTCCATTTGCAAGTTGGTCGCCGTACATATCTTTACCGTCCCACGCGTATTCGGTAATGTTTCTGCCTATATGAATTGGTCCAAGTTCATCAATAAAAATAACTTTAACTAACTTACCAGTGATAGTAAATATTTGAATCTGCAATTCTTCAGGAATTTCGCTGCCAGTAAGTTCAAAAACAAAACGAGTGCTTGTACTAAAAGGATTTGGGTAATTTAACAATTGAGTAATTGTTGATTGTGTAATAACTTCAAAATCAATAACATAATCGTTGGCACCTGATTCATTAGATGAAACATCAGTTGCTTGAACTCTAAGTCTGTACATACCATCAGTATTAAATACAGGCTTATAAATTATTTTACAGGAGTTTTCGGGTAAACTTGCAGGTATCCACTCAATTGTCTCTTCAGGGTTTAGTTGCTGTGTAAAGTATATTCTTCGTTCTATACCAGCCTTAATATCAGTAACATACACTCTAAATAGTGAAGTATCATTTAGCGCAAGATATTGATTTTCATCTTTTAATTTTACAAGTATTTCAGGTTTTGCTGATATTATTTCGCCATTCATAATATATCGTCCATCAAAGCTAACATCTAAAATAGGATTGGTAATATCTTTTTGCACATAAAAATATTTAACCGCTATATTGTTAAAATGATGTTGCTCTGTCTGATAGTACGTCCCAGTATTTTCATTTATAGGATTATATTCTATCCAGATACTGTTTAAACCCGATAGTCCGAGACTTGAATAAGTAATTGTATCAATAATAATATCTCCAGCAGGATGTGGTCGCAATGTTTTTGTATCTATATTAGTTGTGATATTGTCTGCATCTTGGAGCCAATACTTAACTACAAGGCTATCCATATCATAAGTGCTAATATTTTTTGTTGCTACTCCAAAGCTAAACTCGTCACCTTCATTAATTGTATCGCAGCAAAAATAATATCCTGATTGTGGATCTATTGCAGTTTCGGGAACGCCTATAAATCGTAATTGCCATTTATCAAGTTGAGCTGGGGTTTTGTTTGTTTCATCTTTGGAGTAAAACTTTAATTTAACATTCGGATATTGCTGATAATCAATCGAATCATTTAAGTTTAAAATCTCATAAGTGTCAGTGCCAATTTCGTCAATAACAAGCTCGGTTTCTCCTTGTGGTGTTATTCCGTAAATTTTTACCCAGGTATCATCGTCCGAAGGGTTTTCTTCTGCATATTGCATCCAATTAAAAGACTCCCATGTATTTGAGGGGCCTACAATAACACTAGTAATAAAACCATAAGTAAATTCTGTTATTAGATTAATATTTTCCAAGTCGATAACATCTGTATAGCTTGATCCAAAACGCTCTTGTGCTGAAGAAGGAGTTCCTTTTTTTGAAAATAAGATATATGGTGCCCCATCATTAACATTTCTGATATTAGTACTACCGAGAGCTTCATAGGTTTGAAATAAGTCCTCAGTCCAGTTGCTAAAATTTCCGTTTCCCCACGAATAAGTTAAAATATAAAATCCATCAGGAACAAAATCGATCATTGATTTTAAGGAATCCAGACTTACTGCGTTGGTATTAAATGAGAAAATAAAGTTTGGACTACTACTCGAAAAACATTGAGGGTAATTTCGATGTCCAAAGTTTTGTATGTCGGAGGGCCATCCTAAAACCGTTTGTGGATTAATTACTGCTACCATCATCGAAGAAGCCATTCCACAATTACCTATAGCACCAAGTCCGTTGTGAATTGCACCGTCAATATTCCATCCAATTTCATAAATTGTTTGCAGATTTACTACTCCAGTATTATGACAATTTAATCTTTTGGGAATATCTATATATTCAAATTTTTGTGTAGTTGGCAAATAATTAATAAACAAAAACTCGTCTTCTTTAAATTGGTTATAATGAGCTTGTGACCAGCCCTCTTCTCCTTCAATATAAATAAACGATGATTCTTTCCAGATAAGACTATCAGGATTTGCATGGTTGTGACATATACGCCAATAGTAAACTCTATTTTCGGTAAGGCTGAATGGAACTTGCCAATTTACTAAACCACCTGCACTCTGAACAAAACCCGAACGCAAAAATGGACTATTAAATTTATCGCACGTATCAACCTGAAAACGATAATCCGCTAAAGGAAGAAAAGGGTCGCCAGTACTTGCAATAAGCGTTACTTCGCTATTAGGATAAATTGCATATTTATAAGGATAAATTGGGAAAAGATCTCCTGAACGAATTAAAAAATTAATTGTTACTTCGTTATTTGTCTCTGACAACTCATCGATTTGATAAAATGCATCAACAAAAATTTTGAGAGAATTAATCCCTGGTCCATTTTGTCTATCAACAGGCAATTTAAGCATAATTGTATCAAGATAATTGCATCCAAAAACTGTAGCATAAATTTGTTCTGTATTTCCATTTGGATATGTACGATTAGCAGATACAAGAAAAGTATCTTGAACCGCTCTTCCAATATTTTTTACAACAATTTTTACATCAAAGCTATCAATTACTGATGTTATCTTTTCGGGAATAAAACTTACCAACTCTTCACTAATGGTTAAGTCGGGTTTTTCGTGAGCATTTATAACAATGCCTGGATCACCATTTAAAGTAAACTCGTGACATGTTATCTCCATGTTCACATTTGATCCATAAAATGCCTCAATATTTTTATCAGTATTTACAATTTGCAATCCTAAAGGTATATTATATGCTTTATATGCTATTTGTTTGTAGAACTCCGATGAAAAGATATTAAGATACGTTGCTATGACTTTATAAGTAGTTGCCAAAAAAGCAATTGCACCTTTATTTGGGATATTTATCCACAATTCGCCAAAACTATAAAACCCTGTTTGATGGAGATCTCCAACATAACACGAATTGGCAAGAATAAAAGGATACCGATCTTGATTATTATAATTTTCAGGAAAATCAATATTTTGGTCAAATCCCTGACCGTAGGCATGTCCAAAAAAGGTCATCATGCTTGTTCCAGTATTTATAATATGTCTAACTGAATCGGATTGTGTAATTTGTATTGGTGCAGAACTATTTTTTAGGTAAGTTGTAACCGAAGCACCATACAGAGTATCTTCAATAATTGATTTATATCCATTAAGATAGTTTGCAAAAGTGTTTTGTTCTCCAGAATTTGCTCCTCCTCCAAAATGCATAACTCGTTTCATCCACTCTTCGGTTGGATTTGACTCATAAGCAATTATTTTATCTAAATATTGCAGAATACCTTGATTATTGCCAACACTTAAACGCCCCGTGCCAAAGACAGGATTATAAACATTCCCATCAATTCCAGCAGTTATTAAATTATCTGATGAGGGATTTCCAGCTGACGGAACAAGACAATTAGCATAATTTGTTAGGTTGTTTCTAACTGCTCTAAAATTAATAGATTTTCCAATTAAGAATAAAAAACGTGGCTTGTCGGCATAGTCATAAAATCGCCTCGAAATATTTCTAATTGCAGCAGGGTGTTTATTTATTCCGTATCCATATTGGTCGTACAAATGATTAACATCCATTAGTAAAACATTAAAAGTAGAATTTCGATATGCAGCATATTGTTGGGCTCCACTCCATAAACTTTTGTGTGTAACTATTAGGTAATTTGCATTTTGATGCTCGCCAAAATAATCTACAAATTTATTGTTTGAACTAATTTTTGTTATTCTATCAACTGATTTATAGCCAGATTGATTACAAATAAGCATTTTTCGCTGTGTATCTGTATGATTTACAAGTGCTTTAAGTGTTCCTGACGCATTGTTTACTAATATTCGTTCATGGTTTATTAAATCGTACAAATAAGTAATTGTTCCAGTATTAAAGCTCTGTATTTCGATGTAATCTTTTGTTGTTGCAAGGTTTTTTGGCAAGATAAACTCAAAATAGTCTGTGTTTTCAAAATTCCATGTATGAGGATAGTTAATATCAATATACGACACAACATTTCTATCGTTAACCTCGGGCTGGGTAATATCGTTTGACGTAAATTTAAACGACATAGACGAAACAAGTTGATTTGCTGGAATATTAAGCGTTTTACGAACAAATTCATAACCTGTGTAGGTTTCATCAATTCTTGTTTGTCCAAGGAACTCCAGTTTTAAATGATGAGGGACATTAGAAGTTGGATAATTTGCAGGTATTCCAACAGCAGCAATTTCAATTATGGCATTAGATGATGTACTGTATATTTCGGACAATTGAATTGTTTTTGTAACTGCAGCAGTTTCAGTAATTACATGATTATCAAACCAGCCTTCACCTTCTGTATAGCGATTTTGAGTTGAGCCCCAATAAAAAGTAGATGTGTAATTGTGTCTGATGTTTTTAATACAATAATCTTGAGCCGATGAAATATAGGATTCGTAATCGGTTTGGTTTACAGATGTAAGTCGTCTATTTGTGGTAGTATAATTCCAAGTTAAAAAATATGCTGATGTGTCATTATAAAAGCTGTAATCGTTATTAACCCGATTTGTAGGATTGTCAAAAAAAGCTTCGTCCTGATGTCCTCTGTTTCGTTGACCATAAAACTCAATATAACCTGCGGGATCTAAAACCCCGGAACTGGTTTGTCCATGTATATATATATATTGCTCCTCTCCTTTGTGAAAAACACTTATCCCACGAGAGTCTATCAAACTGACAGGAATCCCTGCACTTACCAATTCCGAATAAGAAACTCTATATAGTCCGTCGCTGCTTACATGAATTTTAAAATACTGCTGCTCATAGTTAATCCACTCATTACCATAATTTTGTGCATCTAAACTTGTTGGCATAGTTAGAATAAGCAAAATTGCTAGGGCGACGGATTTTAAAATTATGTTCATAGTTTAAAATTACAAAATATTGTAATACAACAGCAAGTTTAATAAAAATCTTTTTAATTATAACTTGGGTTGTCAGATTTTTTTAACAGAGCATTGGCGTTAAAATTATAACTTAGCGAAAAGATATGCGAATACAATGCAATACTTTGATTTCCAATATCCGTTAAAGCGTAATCGAGTTTAAAGCCAAAATATTTAATTCCAATACCAATATTTGGTTGCCAAGAAAAGTCATTTGTTCCGTCAAATTCGGGTATTTGCTGAAAATTATTAACTCCAGCTCGAGCAAAAACTATATTACTATATCCAATTTCAATACCCATTGAAGGATCTACGCTAATTAAGTTGGTTTTTAGTAAGGTGTTTCTTTTACCATCCGATGTAGTGTTAAGTCCTATTTCGGTATAGAGATTAAATTTTTCGGTAATATTGAAATTATATCCTGCACCAAGAATAAGTCGTGGTAGAGTAATTTCTAATCCATTTTCGGGGACTTCGTTGCCTGTTGCTTCAAAAACATCACGAAGTAATTCCTGATTAAACCTCCAAGCATTAAAAGTAGAAGTTGCATCACGCAGATTAGCACCAAAATGCCAATTTTTAATATCATACATTGCTGCAATATCAAAACCAAAGCCCCAAGCATCAGCAAAATCTCCAGCGTTTCGTCGGATAAGCTTTACGTTTCCGCCAACGCTAAGTCCATCAACAGGTAAGACACGTGCATAAGAAAATAAAAAAGCATAATCTGCTACAGAAAAAGATGATATTCGGTCGTATCGTATATTTCCATCACTATCAATTAAATCAAGTGTATTCGGAATATCATCAACACCAAATCGTATCATTGAAAGTCCTACGGCGGATTTGTTATCAATTTTATAAGCTACTCCAATAAAATCGAACTTTGCTATACCTGCAAAATACTCAGAGTGCATTGCTCCGATTTCGATTTGTTTTTCGAGTTTTGTTAATCCGGCGGGATTCCAATAAACAGAACTAATATCATCTACCGACGCAACAACAGAATTTCCCATTGCTAAGGCTCTGCCGCCAATACCAATTGCCAAAAACTCGTTACTGTATTTAGGAGCAACCTGAGCGAATAAAGAATTTGCTGCAAATATTATAATTATTATTACTTTTGTTTTCAAGTTCATAAGTTAATAAGTTACCATATAACAAAATAACAACAATTATTGTTAATTATTGTTAATGAAAATGTTTTTTTTATAATAAAATGAAAATTAGACAAGTAATACCATCAGCGATAACGGCTTTGAATCTAATTTCTGGTTCTTTAGCAATTATTTTTGCTTTCAAAGGAGATATTGAAATAGCATGTTTGTTAGTGATTTTATCTAGCATTTTTGATTTTTTTGATGGTTTTGCAGCACGTGTTTTAAAAGCAGTCTCTGAATTTGGAAAACAATTAGATTCGTTAGCAGATCTGATAAGTTTTGGTTTTGCTCCAACAGCAATATTTTATAAGCTTTTTTTGATTAAAAATAATAGTGAGACATTTTTGGCGTTTTCGGCACTACTACTTGTAGTTTTTGCTGCATTAAGACTTGCAAAATTCAACATTGACTCTGAACAAAAACATGAATTTAAAGGTTTACCAACTCCTGCAATGGCTTTATTTATTATTTCGATATCGTATTTTTCTTTTAACAATAACAGTCCAATTTCAGAATTTCTCTTATCTCCTTATAGTTTTGTTGCCATAAATATCGTATTATCGTTGTTAATGGTTTCGAACATTAAGTTGATGTCTCTTAAACTTAAAACTTTTAAGCTTAAAGAAGTTGCTTGGCAACTAGCATTAGTTTTGGGAGGTGTAATTTTGTTAATAATATTTAATTTTTTAGGGATAGGGTTGGCAATAATTTTATATCTTGCCCTCTCATTTTTGAAACAAATTTTGACAATTAAAAAACAGTAATAAAATGAAATTTATCGCACAAGTTAATGTAATGCCGCTTAAAGCACTATTAGATCCACAAGGAAAAGCCGTAATGAGCAGCGCAAAAAGAACGAGTTTTAACACAATTTCGAGTGTTCGTATTGGAAAACACATTGATGTCGAACTAGAGGCAAAAGACAAAGCCGAAGCAGCAAGTATAGTGGATGATTTATGTAAAAAAATCCTTTCAAATCCAATAATTGAGTCTTACGAATTTAATATTTTTGAAATTTAAAAATATTTTTGCACAATTATAATTTAGGTTGTATATTTGCATTCTCAAAATGGTGATTGTAGCTCAGCTGGTTAGAGCACCGGATTGTGGTTCCGGGGGTCGTGGGTTCGAACCCCATCTTTCACCCAACAAAAAAAGCCTCGCATTGCGAGGCTTTTTTTGGAATAAACGAGTTTGTTATAGCTTTATAAAATCAGAACTCTTGACCCTATCTTTATAATTCAGGTAGTTACCTTTATTCTTTCGTAAAATAAAATTGTCGTATTTTTATGTTAAAATACAGAACATTAAAAACTATGTCAAATTTAAGTTCTAGGATACCGCATAAACCGTTAAATGATCTAAATACGGGAAAATAAATTCAAATACATTCACCAACGGTTTATACAATAATGATTTGTTAAATAACTCTGGTGCGAATAATCCTATTTTATTATTTAGTTGCAGAATGAGGAAAAATAGCCCTCCTAATATAAGTGCTGTCTTTAACAATGAGAAAACAATACCACCAATTTTATTTAGCCAGTTTAATTTGATAACTTTTATAAATCTGTCTAATATTTTAGAAAAGACTAATACAAGTACAACTATTGCTACAAAAATTACTGCAAAAGAAATAATAGGAATAAACTTTGAGCTAATACTAGTGTTATTTATTAAAATCGTGTTTACTAAATCAGAAAATCTTATAGCAATAAACATTCCAGCTATCAAAGCAACCAAACTACCAAGTTCTTTGATGAGTCCGTTTTTATATCCCTTATAGCCAAAATAGCAAATTATAATGGCAAGAATAACATCAAAAATGCTCATAAAATAAATTTTTTGTTAAAAATAGTTTTTTTTTGTTAATTTGTACTTATATGTCAATGATAAATTCAATAGTAAGTCTGATAAATTATAGCAGACTAGCACAAATCGATTATTTTCGAAAAAATCCAGTCGAAGTACAGGAGGGAGTTTTACAATACCTTATTGATTTTGCTAAAGACACCGAATTTGGAAAAGAATTTGACTTTAGCAATATCCGTTCTCATCACGAATTTTCCTCGAAAGTTCCAGTTTTTGATTATGACACATTTAAGCCATATATTGAAAAACTTATGAATGGGGAGCAAAATATTACTTGGCCTACCGAGATTAAATGGTTTGCAAAATCAAGTGGCACAACTTCAGACCGAAGTAAGTTTATTCCTATTAGTAAAGAATCTCTCGAAGATTGCCATTTTAGAAGTGGAAAGGATATTTACTTTATTTATGCTGACAAATATCCAGAAACTGGCGTTTTTACGGGTAAAACCCTTGCTATCGGGGGTAGTACTAACATTAATGTAAATAGCGAAAATTCATACTATGGTGATCTGTCTGCCGTATTAATTAAAAATCTTCCTTTTTGGACATATTTTCATCGACTTCCAAAAGAAGAAATATCGCTAATTGAAGAATGGGACGAAAAACTTGATCGAATTATTCATACTACAACAAATAAAAATGTAACAGGTTTGCTTGGAGTTCCTTCTTGGCTGTTGGTTTTGCTAAATAGAGTTCTTGATTTTACGGGTAAAAAAAACATTTTAGAAGTGTGGCCTAATCTTGAGTTATATGTTCATGGTGGAGTAAGTTTTATGCCTTATCAAAGTATGTTTCATGAGTTAATCCCTTCTGATAAGATGACCTACCTCGAAACCTATAATGCTAGTGAAGGTTTTTTTGGAATTCAAGATGAATTTGAACTAAGAAAAAACGAAATGCTGCTTATGCTCGATTATGGTATTTATTATGAATTTATTGAGCTATCAGATTATTTGTCCGAAAAAATGAAGGCAATTCCATTGTCGGAGATTAAAACAGATGTCAATTATGCAATGCTGATTTCAACAAACGGTGGACTATGGAGATATTTGATAGGTGATACTGTAATGTTTAAATCTCGAAATCCGTATAAATTTATTATTACTGGTAGAACACGACATTTTATTAATGCTTTTGGAGAGGAATTGATTATAGATAACGCTCAAAATGCTATAATTTACGCTTGCGAAAAAACTGGTGCGAAAATTAGAGAATTTACGGCAGCACCATTGTTTTTAGAAAAACATCCTCAAGGTGTGCACGAATGGTTATTTGAGTTTATTGTCAAGCCTAATAATATGAGTTTCTTTATGGAGCATCTTGATACTAAACTTAGAGAAATAAATTCTGATTATGATGCAAAAAGATATAAAGATATTACTATTGGGTTTCCTCGACATCATGTACTTAAAGAAGGAACTTTTTACCAATGGCTCAAAAACAAAGGGAAACTCGGAGGACAAAACAAAATACCACGATTGTCTAGCACTCGTGAATACGTTGAGCAGTTATTCACGATTGATTTAAAAAAGGATTTGTAAATTTGAGTCCCATAGTTTTTGAGCGATAAATATCAAAATTTTTGACCTCATCTCTATAATTCAAGTAGTTATCTTTATTTGTTTGTTGTAAAATAAAATTGTTGTGTTTTTATATTGAAATTGCGAATTGAAAACAACTGATTTTATAAAATTGTGATAGTAATAATTAGAAAAATCAGGAGTTCTGAATATGTTTTTAATCGATCGCAATAAAAAACATTTCTGTATCGCCAAACCTAAGTGACATTACTTTGTTTGTTAACTCTGTGATTTTGAACACATTAGAGCCTAAAGTTAAATATTGAGCATCTACACTCATTTCCCATTCTGCCGTAACAGTATCATTATTAGGGTAAATCTTTGTTAGAACTCCAGATTCTTCAAAAACATATACAGCTTGAATGATTTCCAAAGTACTGTTTTGCGAATAATCAACATAAGTATTAACTTTCCAAGAATTGTTGATAAGTTTGCGTTGAGAAGCATTATAAACATAGGTATCCGTACACGAAAACACAAACAATGAGATAAGTACCGAAATAATTAATATTTTAATTCTCATTAAATAGCTCGTTAAATTTTAATGATACGTTAGCTCTAACACCTCTTGGGGTGTGAACAAGATTGCAACACTCATTATAATAATCGTGTTGGAAAATTAATATCCAATTATTTTTTTCGGCTTCTTTAAGTATTTCTTGTTTTTCGTTTATGCTTGTTAATGGATAAAGATCATAAGCAGATACCCATGATAGCGGTATTGAAGCAACGGCTGGAATAAGGTCCCCAGCAAAAAACAAAGTTTTATCTTTATATTTTATGACTGGAAGCATTAATCCAGGTGTGTGTCCATTGAAAAACCTTAGGTTTATATTTGGAGTTACATAAAGCTCTTGTTTTACAAGCCTTAGTTTTTTAGTGTTAGCTAAAAATTCAAATTTATCGGAAACATACGAAGATTTTTCTCTGTAGTTTGGATTAATAGCGTTTTCCCATTGGGTTTGTGATATATAATAATTAGCATTTGGAAAAACGCTTATTTCTTTTTTTGTTAAAGGATCAATCTTAGTTGTTCCCCCACAATGGTCAAAGTGTAGATGTGTAAGCACAACATCACTAACATCTTTAGGGTCAAACCCTAGTTTTTTAATGTTTGTTTCTAAATTTTCTGCAAAATCAACAAAATATCCGTCTTGAGAACCGCTTTCGTTTTTTTCGCCAATGCCATTATCAATAAGAATAAGACGACCACTTTCTTTTATTAGGATTGATCTACAAGCAGCATTACACATGTTGTTTTTATCGGCAGGATATTTCTTTTCCCAAAAGGTTTTAGGAATTATTCCAAAAAATGCTCCTCCATCAATCTTAAACTTTGGCGTTTCTAATAAAAATAATTTCATTTTAAAAAATAATTTTTATCAAAAATACGATATTTATTAATATATAGTCTCAATTTTTCTAATTTTGCATTAAATTATATTAATATGACTGAAATGAATGAGATAAAACAAAAAAAGAAGGACACAACCACTAAAGTGCTAATTGCATTAGTGTCATTGATGCTTGTGGCTATTGCGGTAATGGGATATATGTTACACGATCTTTCAAAAAGAAATCAAACAGTTATTGTTAAAAGCCAAGAGGTTACAAAAGAAAAAGACAATCTCAAGGCAGAACTTAATTTGTTGTATGACGATTATAGCCTTCTTGAAACATCTAATGATAGCCTTAACTCTGAAATACAAATGGAAAAAGAACATATAATGTCATTAATCGAAGAGCTTGAAAATGTAAAAAACTACAGTTACAGTATCCAAAAAAAATACGAAAACGAGTTAACATCATTACGTTCCATAATGCGCCATTATGTTTATCAGATTGATAGTCTCGACCAAATGAATAAAATACTAATAGCTGAAAACATTCAGGTTAAACAAGACCATAGCAGGATAAAAACAGAAATGGATGGAGTTGTGGAAAAAAACACTGAACTTGAAACCACAATAGAGGTTGCAAGTATTATAAAGACTTCAAACATACAAATTGGGTTTTTAAATCGCAGAGGCAAAGAAACCGAAAAATCAAGTAGAATAGAAAAGATAAAGGTTTCATTTAATCTTGTTGGCAATGATCTTGCAGAGGCAGGGCCTAGACGGGTTTATCTGAGAGTTGTTCGTCCTGATGGTTACACTATGACTAAAGGAGGAACTTTTGAGTTTAGAGAAAAACAAATTGCATACTCGGCATATAGAGATATTATTTACAATAATAAAGACCTTGCGGTTGTAATATTTTATGATATCGAAGAAGTTGTCTTGCTTGGGAAATATACAGTAGAACTTTATATGGGAGTAGAAAAAATAGGCCAAAGTAATTTTAGTATCGAGAAATAAAAAAAGTATGCAATATAATAGCATGTTTTTAGAAATGTTGATGCCTTCAATAGAAAGACATGCCGACTATGGTCAATTTATTGTTCTTGCTGCCTCAATGTTATTGCTTATTATTTATATTAACATTAAGATTTTTTTTCCAAAGTATTATAATCACTTGTTTTTTATTGCATTTAAGCAAGACATCCCAAGAGTGGCTTATAGCGAAACAAATTCTAACGTAAAACAAGCAGATTTATTTATAATAATAGCCGCTGCAATAAGCATAGGTAGTGCAATTTATGCCGTATTTAGATATAATCCATATAACACAATAATTTTATCAGATTCAAAAACAATTCTGGAGTTTTCTTTTATTACTTTAGGCGTTATTGTAATAATGTTGCTAAAATACCTAAGCTATAATTATATTGCATGGTTATTTGATATGCAGACACAAACGAAAGCTTATTTAAGTAGTTTTTTTTACTCATTAAGATTAGCAGGACTAATTGTTTTTCCTGTTTTTACACTTATTCCATTTGTTGGAGGTATGCTGCTTAATGTGTTGATAGTTATAGTTTTAGTAATCGTAGGTATAGTGTTCCTTTATAATATATTTACTTTCTTCAGACAATCTTTTAAAATTAAATTTTTTAATCATTACTCTATTTTGTACTTTTGCATTTTTGAAATATTACCTTTTATAGTATTGATAAAACTATTAGGGAGATTTTAAATAATTTGTTAACTAAAAAACTTTTGAGAATGAAAATTAAAAGCATTCTTGTTTCGCAACCTAAACCGGCGACTGAAAAATCTCCATATTTTGATTTGGCGAAAAAATATAATTTAAAAATTGATTTTCGTCCATTTGTACAAGTAGAAGGTGTTTCAATGAAAGAATTTAGGTGTTGTAAAGTTGATGTTGCTCAACATTCTGCTATTATTTTTAATAGCAGAACTGCAATAGACCATTTTTTTAGGATATGCGAAGAAATGAAAGTGGCTATTAATGATGCTTGGAAATATTTCTGCATATCAGAATCTATTGCTTTTTACTTACAAAAGTATGTGGTGTATCGTAAAAGAAAAATATTTTGTGGTAATGGCACTTTTGATGATTTATTAGAATTAATTAAAAAAAATCCTGACGAAAAGTTTATTGTTCCATTGAGTGATATTCATAAACAAGAAATCCCTAGCAAACTTACAAAAGCAAATATCGACTTTACAAAAGCGATTCTTTACCGTACTGTTAGTGCCGATTTGTCAGACCTTAAAGATGTTAATTATGACATCTTGGTGTTTTTTAGTCCTGCTGGTGTAGCATCTCTTTTGCAAAACTTTCCCGAATTCCATCAAAACGGAACAAGAATTGCGACTTTTGGGCCAGCTACTGCAAATGCTGTGGAAACACATAGCTTACGCTTAGACATCCAAGCTCCAGCTACTAAAGCTCCTTCAATGACTGCTGCTTTAGAACAATATATAAAAGCTCAAAAGTAGTTAGAGGTTTTAACTTATGTTGCAAAACCGAAATAATAAACTTAACCGAAAGTATTTTTTAAAACATAAACTCGAAATACAAAACTTATTCGAGAAAGGTATGCGTTTTTCTAACGCTCCAATTAAGATTGTTTATTTAGTTAAAGAAAATAATAATCATATAGGTATTAAGCTTTTTCTTTCTGTCCCTAAAAAGCAAATTAACAAAGCATGCGACCGAAACCTTATAAAAAGAAGAATCAAAGAATCAATAAGGTTAAATCTGTCCGAATTAAAACAATTATGTACTGATAAAAAAATTGAAATTCACATCGGATTTGTCTATTATTCAAATAAGATAGAAGATTACAATATAATTGACAATAAAATAGTTTTATCTTTACAAAATATTTATTCAAATTTATTGAATCTATGAAAAAAACTAATAAACTAAAGAACATAAGTAGTCGTTATACTGCAACGTTTCTAGTGCTTTTTATGTTTTTGTTAATGTCTTTTACCTTAAGTAGAGACGCAAAAAATAATGATGATAGTTTTGAAACTGTCAAAAACCTAGATGTTTTTTATTCTCTTTATAAAGAATTAAATCTTTATTACGTTGATCCTATTATTCCTGGTGACATAATTAAAACAGGAATCGATGCGATGCTAAAAAGTTTAGATCCATATACTGTTTATATTCCTGAATCAAAAATTGAAGATATTAAATTTATGACAACTGGGCAATACGGCGGCATAGGTGCAGTAATTCGCAAACGTGAGGAATATACAATTATTTATCAACCTTATGAAGATAGTCCAGCAGCTATAGCTGGTCTCGAAGCTGGAGATATTATATTAAAGATTGACGGGAGATCTGTCCAAAACATGTCCTCAGAGCAAGTGTCAGAACTGTTAAGGGGAGAACCCGACACAAAAGTATTGTTAAGTATAAAAACATTAGGAAAAGATAAACCAATTGAAATCGAAGTTATTAGGCAAGAAATTAAAAGAAATTCTGTGCCATACTACGGAATAATAGGCGACAATAATACTGGATATATTGCTCTCAGTAGTTTTACAAACACAGCAGCCTCCGAAGTTAAAGATGCTTTTGTGGACTTGAAAAAAGAACACGATATTAAATCTTTAGTGCTTGATTTAAGAGGTAATCCTGGCGGACTTTTAATTGAAGCGGTTAAAATATGTAATTTATTTGTAAATAAAGGAGAATTAATTGTTAGTACTAAAGGTAAGGTGGCTCAATGGGATAAAGAGTATAAAGCTAGTGCAGAACCATTAGATGCTGAAATAAAACTTGTGGTAATTGTAAATAGATCATCGGCTTCTGCCTCCGAAATTGTTGCTGGTTGTATTCAAGACCTCGACAGAGGTGTTGTTATTGGTCAAAGAACTTTTGGTAAAGGATTAGTGCAAACTACACGAGACCTCAGTTATAATGGCATATTAAAAGTTACAACCGCCAAATATTATATCCCAAGTGGTCGATGTATTCAAGCTTTAGATTACGCTCACCGTAACGATGACGGTAGTGTTGGAACTATTCCAGATTCTATTATTTCGGAGTTCTCCACAAAAAATGGACGAAAAGTTTTTGATGGAGGTGGTGTTAGCCCAGATATTGATGTTGAAATAGAAAAACTTAGCATGATAACATCAAGCCTAATTGTAAAAGATATAATTTTCGATTATGCAAATTATTATAAATTTAAAAACAGCCAAATTGCCCCTGTTGAGGATTTTGTTTTCACTGATAAAGATTTTGAAAATTTTATGGAATTTATTAAAGATAAAGAATTTGATTATAAAACGAAAACAGAAGAGACTCTTAATCAACTAATTGAATCATCTAAAGAAGAAAAATATTTTGCCGTTGCCGAACAAGAACTTGAAACTCTTACAAAAAAATTCGCTCACGATAAGGACAAAGACCTTAGATTATTTAAAGAAGAAATTAAAGAAATGTTGAGCCAAGAAATCATTGTAAAATATTATTATGAAAAGGGCGGAATAATTTACGGAGTTAAAAATGATACTGAAATTAAAAAAGCCATGAATATTTTACAGGATCTGCAAAAATATAATGGAATGTTAAAACCACAAAATTGAAATTAGCATGAACGAAATTGTATTAAGCGGAATAAGATCGACTGGTAATTTACATTTAGGAAATTATCTTGGAGCAGTGCAAAACTTTGTTAAAATGCAACATGCAGGTAATTGTTATTTTTTTATTGCCGATTATCATTCATTAACCACTCATCCTACTCCTGAAGACCATCATAAAAGCGTTAAACAAGTTTTGGTTGAGTATCTTGCCGCAGGTATTGATCCCGAAATATCAACTTTATATATTCAGAGCGATGTTCCGGAAATTTCAGAATTATTCTTACTCTTAAATATGAATGCATATCTCGGTGAGTTGGAACGCACAACATCATTTAAAGATAAAGCTCGTAAACAACCCGAAAACGTTAATGCTGGTCTTTTGACTTATCCTGTTTTAATGGCGGCAGATATTTTAATTCATCATGCCGATAAAGTCCCTGTAGGAAAAGATCAAGAGCAAAATCTTGAAATGGCACGTAAGTTTGCTCGTAGATATAATAATATGTATGGAGTTGATTATTTTAAAGAACCTGTTGCATATAATTTTGATAAAGAGCTGATTAAAATACCCGGACTTGACGGAACAGGAAAAATGGGAAAATCGGAAGGAAACGGAATTTTTCTTGCTGACGATGAGAAAACTATTCGCAAAAAAATTATGCGTGCAGTTACTGATAGCGGTCCAACAATCGAAAACTCCAAAATGTCAGAATCGGTTAATAATCTTTTTACAATATTAAAGATTGTGTCAAGTGCTGACACTGTCGAGTTTTTTACAGGAAAATATAAAACTTGTGAAATAAGATATGGCGATCTTAAAAAACAACTTGCAGAAGATGTTATAAAAATCATTGCTCCTATTAACAGTAGGATTAAGGACATTTACTCTAATGATGAGTATTTGAGCAGAGTTGCACGAATGGGTGCTGAAAAAGCCCGCACAAGTGCTGCAAAAACCTTAAAGGAAGTAAGAGAGATAATAGGTATTAGAAAGTTTTATTAAAAATTGTTAATCAGCTAATTATCAATTGAATTGGTTTTTTATGATTTTAAAGGTTTTAACTTCTTTGCTATTTTTATACTCAACTATTTTTTTAAGTGTCAACTTTTACTGCAACTTCTTTCAACCTCCTAAGGGTTTGTCAAATAATAAAGTATGCAGAATTGACGAAGCTATTTTGTTGTTTTTCGAGACGCAAAATTCAGCTAATAGCTTGCTCGCTTCGATAATAACTCAGTGCAGCGCTTTGCTAATTTTACAACAAAGAAAAACGGCAAAAGAGCAAGTCAAAATGCTTAGTTTAATGTTTGACAATCCCTAAGTGGCATGATGGAAATGAATTACGAACATCAGATGATGGACATGATAACAGAACATCCTGAAGTGATGAAGATGTGCATGCAGAAAATGAAAGAAAAAGGTATGATGCAATCCGGTGAAAAAATGATAAACCCAGATAAGAAATCAAATCATAATCATTAAAATTTAGTAATTATTTAGGTGGGGCAAATTGTTTATAATCAGCACCATAACCTCATTATTCACTTTGCTTTTCTAAATGTTCAAAATCTTATTCACCTGATTTCTAAGGCTTTGTGAACTTTGTGGTTAGATAATTGTTTGTTTATTAGAGCATTAGGTACACCTAATAATTACAAAATTTATCAAATATGAAATATTACATTAATAAAACAATTACAGCAAATTTTGAACAAGCGATAGAGCTTGTAACAGAAGCATTAAAAACAGAAGGTTTTGGAGTACTCACAGAAATTGATATTCAACAAACACTTAAAGAAAAACTTAATGTTGATTTCAGAAAATACAAAATACTCGGGGCTTGCAACCCGCCCAAAGCGTATGAGGCACTGCAGGCCGAAAACAAAATTGGCACAATGCTACCATGCAATGTTATTGTACAGGAGTTAGACGATGGCAAAACTGAAGTGGCTGCCGTTGACCCTGTGGCCTCTATGCAGTCGGTTGACAATAAAGAGCTTGCAGATATTACCAGAGAGATTAAGGCAAAGCTTCAGCGGGTTATAGCATCTTTATAATTGAAACTAAAACAGAAAGGAGTTAAAAATGCATGGATTTGATGGAATGGGTTTTGGTATGGGTTGGTGGTGGATAATAGGTATTATACTTGTCGCTGCCATAGTTTGGGGTATTGTCCGTACACTTGGTCAAAACAATAAAACAAATAACACAGCCAATCAAAAGTCGGCACTTGATATTCTTAACGAAAGATATGCTCGGGGCGAAATTGATAAGGATGAATACGAAATAAAAAAAAGAGGGCTTAAAAAATAATTTAAACTTTGCGACATGGAAAATATAACTCATAACAAATACTTCTGCCCCATGAAATGTGAGGGCGACAAGGTGTATGACAAGCCAGACAACTGCCCAGTTTGCAACATGCACTTGGTACCAGTTGGAGATGAAATTCATAAGCATGAACCCCACCAACACGGCGAGCATAAGCATAATGCTGAAAACCAGCATCAGAGAAAGCAAACACATGAGCATACTAATCATATCTATTCGGGAAGTGGCGGAAAGTACTACTGCCCCATGCACTGCGAAGGTGATAAAACGTACGATAAACCAGGCGATTGCCCAGCTTGCGGAATGCACCTAAAAAAAGAAGAGACAAAGCTGATTCCGGGTAGTGAGCAAACCATTTATACTTGCCCGATGCACCCAGAAGTAAAACAGGACCATCCGGGCAGTTGTCCGAAATGCGGAATGGATTTGGTTTCTGAAAAAGGAGAAGAAACCAGTGAGGAAGAAAAAGCCTACAAGAAAATGTCCAAAAAATTCTGGGTAGCTCTAGGACTCAGTATTCCAGTTTTCATTATTGCCATGTCAGATTTTTTTCCATTCCTTAAATTAGACGAAGTAGCACCCCGTAAAGTATGGGGTTGGATTGAATTTGCATTAGCCACGCCAGTTGTTTTATATTCAAGCGGGGACTTTTTTAAACGCGGATGGAGTTCCATTCGGCGCTGGTCACCCAACATGTGGACATTAATATCAATGGGTGTTGGTGCTGCTTATCTTTTTAGTGTTTTTGCACTTCTTGTACCTTCTGCTTTTCCTTCCCAATTTATGGATGAAAACGGAAATGTACACCTTTATTTCGAAGCTGCTGCCGTAATATTAACATTAGTATTGTTAGGACAGGTACTCGAACTCCGTGCTCACAGCAGAACAAATTCGGCAATAAAAGCCTTGCTGGGATTGGTTCCCCCCGTAGCACGGGTTATCCGCAATGGCGAAGAAACCGAAGTTTCTCTGGAAGATGTGAATATTGGTGATATTTTAAAAGTGAAGCCCGGCGAAAAAATTCCTGTCGACGGTAGTATTTATAAAGGCGAGGCGGTAATTGACGAAAGTATGATAACTGGTGAACCCATTCCGGTTGAAAAATCATTAGGCGATAAAGTAACAGGTGGAACCATCAACGGGAAAACAGCCTTTGAAATGAAAGCCGAAAAAGTTGGTAGCGATACCTTACTTGCACAAATTATTGAAATGGTAAACACTGCCAGTCGTTCACGTGCACCCATTCAGAAACTGGCAGACACTGTTGCAAAATACTTTGTGCAAATCGTTATCTCAATCTCTATTATCACCTTTACAGTTTGGGCAATCTGGGGACCGGAACCGGCTTATGTTTATGCGTTTGTAAATGCAGTGGCAGTATTGATTATTGCTTGTCCGTGTGCATTGGGACTTGCAACTCCTATGTCGATTATGGTAGGTTCGGGACGGATGGCACAGGCTGGTGTACTGGTAAAAGATGCCCGTGCTATTGAAGAAATGAATAAAGTTGATATTCTTATTGTTGATAAAACAGGCACACTAACCGAAGGAAAACCCAGCCTTAAAAATTATCAATCTTTTGGCTCAATGCCCGATGATGAGATTTTGAAACTGGCTGCCTCAATCGATGCGAATAGCGAGCATCCACTTGCCGATGCCATTGTTGCCGGCGCAAAAGAAAGAAACATGGAACTGATAAAAATGGACAAATTTGAATCGGTTACAGGAAAAGGGGTCGAGGCAATTTATAAAGGGAAAAAGATTGCTTTGGGAAACCAAAAACTGGTTGATGAATTTCAGGCAAACCTGAATGAAAACGATAAAGAAATTGTTAAAAAATGGCAATTGAAAGCCCAAACGGTTATGTATCTGCTAATTGACAACAAAGTAGAAGGTATTATAACGGTTTCAGATAGAATTAAAGAAAGTTCGGAAAAGGCCATTCATGAGTTGCAAAAAATGGGTATAAAAGTACACATGCTCACTGGCGACAATCAATATACAGCCAAAGCCGTCGCCACAGAACTTGGATTGGATGGTTATCAAGCCGACTGCTTGCCTAACGATAAATACAAAAAGGTAAAAGAATTACAGGAACAAGGTCACATTGTAGCCATGGCTGGCGATGGCATTAACGATGCCCCAGCACTTGAACAGGCCAATGTAGGTATCGCCATGGGAACAGGCACCGACATCGCCATGCAGAGTGCTGAAATCACTCTGATAAAAGGAGATTTAAACGGCATTGTCCGTGCACGCAAGCTGAGCCATAAAGTTATGCGAAATATCAAACAGAATTTGTTCTTTGCTTTTGTTTATAATGCACTGGGCATTCCAGTTGCCGCTGGAATACTGTTCCCGTTTTTTGGAATTTTACTAAGCCCGATTATCGCTGCCGCCGCTATGAGTTTTAGTTCAGTTTCAGTTATTTCTAATGCTTTACGGTTAAGAAAAGCTTAGTTTAATTAATAGACTTTTCGGAGGACCTCATAAAAAAAGGAAAAGGAGTTATAATATGAAATATTACATAATCGCAATTATAAGCACATTATGCATTTCGCAAATCGCATTTGCACAAGTAGGTACAAACGGCGATGACAGAAATGAAGAAGGAAGGCCTGTTAGGGTATATAACCTTACCATTGAACAAAATAAAATGACACTTGGTGGTGTTTCAGCAAAAGCTATGTCCATAAATGGAAGCATTCCTGGTCCTGTGCTTGAGTTTAATGAAGGAGACCTAGCTATAATTAACGTGACCAATAAAATGGATGTCGAAACATCGGTGCATTGGCACGGGCTAATTCTTCCAAATTTTTATGATGGTGTTCCATATTTAACTACGCCACCAATAAAACCAAATACAACATTTCAATATAGAATTCCTATCACCAATCAGGTACGTATTGGTAT
>JAQVOR010000026.1:26623-34183 GCA_028702535.1 Bacteroidales bacterium | reverse complement strand
GAGCAAGATTATGAGAGCAACTCGGGTGGTTTTGGGTCTATCATGTTTAGTCTTAGAAAATTGGATTCGCAAATGGCAATTTATAGTGGCGGTGGCGGTGGATTTATGATATACGATTTTCGTATTGGTGTTTTTTATAATGGATTAACCAATTTTTTTAGCCAACGAGACACCAGTACTACCAGCTATAAACTTGGGTGTAGTTACGGTGGAATTTGGATTGGATACCCTCTCTTAAAAGAAAAACGTTTACATCTAATAGCAGACATGAAATTTAGTATCGGCAACACAAGACTTATTGACACAAATTGGCAACAAATTAACAATGGAATATTTTTTGGTTTCACTCCCTCTTTTGGGGTAGAATATGCTGCAACCGATTTTCTTATGTTATGTGCAGGAATTGAATATCACTATAGTTTATTTCCAGAAACTCCCCAATATTACATTCCCCAATCTTTTTCTTCACCAGGGATTTATATGTCAGTAAAACTTGGAACTTTTTAAATTTTCTAGCATGTCTTATTAGACAAGAAAATTAATAAACTTGAAATACTACTTTGAAAATACGCTTAGAAATTGTAATGAAAATAACCTATACATCAAAGCCTTAAGTTTTCATCTGCATTTGTCCTAAACAGCTATGCCAACTCAGACTACAGTTTTTTTAGTAAAACATTTGGTATATTAAAAATAATATTTACTTTTGGTTTTTAATTTATTATATCACAAGTAAAATTAATAATTATGGAGTAGCCGAAAACCATTTAGAGTAGGCATTTTTTAAAATTAAATTATTTATTATGAAAAAATTATTATTAGGTTTTGCAATTATTGGAATGATTTCTTTAGCAAGTTGCTCAAAAGAAAAAGATTGTAAATGTACAAACACAGTAACTGGAATGGATGCTATAACTACAACTGTTACAATCGATGATGGCAAATGTTCTGATATGAACTCAGAAACTACTGCTGGAACAATAGTATCAAAAATTACTTGCGAAGAAGTATAAGCAAGACATAAAAGTGCATATCTACTTTTTTTAATAGCTATGCACTTTTTTTTAAAAATAAATAATTTGAAAATTTCATTACTAGTAATCAGGTCTCTTATAGGTATCGTATTTATTGCTTCAAGTTTATTGAAACTGATAAGTATTGATAACTTTGAAATTTACGTTTATAGCTTAGGCTTACTCAACCTAGAACTCAGCTTAATTTTTGTTAGGTTTTTATTAGCTTTCGAGTTGATTTTAGGTTTGATGTTGCTATTAGGTGTTTATACTAAGCATACAGTATGGATTTCAATTATAATACTATTGGGATTTACCGTTTTTATAACTACATTAATTATTACTAATCAAACGGAGCATTGTCATTGTTTTGGGGACAAAATACAGCTCAATCATTACCAATCAATTATAAAAAATATTATTCTAATTCCATTTTTATTCTTTGTTAGAAATACAAAAAATATTTTTAAAAGATTTCAAGTTTTGCAAACTATTGGTATTGTTTTATTTAGCTTTATGCTAATTGGATTCATATCACCACCCGATAATTTTTTTCGTAAATCTTATGATAAAAAAACCACTTTTCAAGAAAAGAGTTTAAATCAATACCTAGATGAATCAAAACTTAAATCTGGCAAACACATTATTTCTTTCCTGTCTCCACAATGCCATTTTTGTGATTTAGGATCAAAAAAGCTTCAAATTATTTTAGGAAAGATCAAAAATGATTATAATTCAAAATTAGTATTTTGGGGTGAAGAAGCGGCAATCAAAAACTTTATAAACGAACATAATTTTGAGACATCTGATTATGATATTCTAGCTCCAAATTATTTTTTGAAAATCACAGATGGTAGCATGCCCTTATTTTTACTAATTGAAAATGGCCAAGTTGTCCAAAAATATGGTTATAGAAATTTGAATGAAGGAGAAATCGTAGGTTTTTTCGATAATTAAATAATCAATTAGGGTTTGTCAAATGTTTCGATTCCGCTATATTTCGATTAGAAACCATGTTATAACAAAAAAATGGTGCAATTATAAAGGGAATGAAAGAGAACAGCTCACAGAAACGAAAGAGAGTTTCAATCCCTAATCTTTTTCTTTACCAAGGATTTATGTTTCAGTAAAACTTGAAACTTTTTAATTTACAACAAATTTTTAATGTTTTTAATAATAATTCAAATATTAAAATAAAAGTGTTTAATATATTAACATTAATGTTTACTTTTGGGTTTTAATATATTTCAATAAAATTAGTGATTATGGGGTAGCTGAAAACCATTTAGAGTAGGCATTTTTTAATTAAATTATTTATTATGAAAAAATTATTATTAGGTTTTGCAGTTATTGGAATGATTTCTTTGGCAAGTTGTTCCAAAGAAAGAGATTGTAAATGTACAACATCCATAACTGGAGACTCCATAGCAACTTCATCTTCAACTTCTACTGTTCATATTGAAGATGGCAGATGCCGTGATATGAACTCTGAAACTACAATATTAGGCATTACATCGAAAGTTGTATGTAAATAATTAAAAAAACATTTTGTGTATGGATATTACAAAAATACCCATACTCTTTTTTACAGCAAATTCAAAAATCACACTACTTGTAATCAGGTCTATTACTAGGTATCGTATTTATTGCTTCAAGTTTTTTTAAATTAGTAAGTGTAGATACTTTTGAAATTTATGTTTATAGTTTAGGCTTACTCAACCTATAACTCAGCTTAATTTTTGTTAGGTTTTTATTAGCTTTCGAGTTGGTTTTAAGTTTGATGTTGCTATTAGGCGTTTATACTAAGGGTTTATCACAATGAGCAAGGTCGGCAACGAAAGATGTTTTTCTTTTATTTGTGATTTATGCGTTACCGCCTAACATTATAGGATAAAAGTCATTTCGAACTACGGGGGCAATCTCTGTGTTTGTGCCTTGATTTTATTGTATGGAAGAAAAATTAAAATCATAGAACGAAAATCCGAAAGACTGGTAGAAAGCAAACGTGAGGGAGCGTACGAATAAAATAATTGTTTTCATTTTTAGTTGTGTTTAATTAATACTTATATTTGTATAATAATTATTATTGTAAAAAACAATATAATGTCTAAAAAAGTCAAAAAGTATATTGTGTTTTGGGATGCCTTAATTATAAGTATTCTCACTTTTATTGCATTTGCGTTTTTTTGGGCAATTATTGATTCTATAGATTTATTTAATCCTTTTGATGAGTTTATTGATAATTTTGATTTTACTGATCTTTATTATTCTGAGTTTCTTAATGACGAAATGCCTACTGATACTAATGTTTTTATAGTTAATATTGGTAATTTAGATCGTCGTGGTATTGCCGATTTAGTATTTGACATCCAGAAATATAAGCCTGCTGTAATTGGAATTGATGCTGTTTTTGCAGAAAGGCGTGGAATGGACGATTATTACTTACAACAAGCACTAAATAGTGGCGATAATATTGTTTTGGGAGGTTTTGGCATCTATGAAAATGATAAGGCTAAAGGTATTGAAAGAACAAATGAGTTTTTTGGGCAACACCCAGTTGGACATCTTGAAATGCAAGCCAATCCGAAAACTGTGAGGGAATTTGATAAATTTATAAAATTTGGTGATACTATAATTAATTCGTTTTCGATGGAAATTGTAAGTCGCTACGATAACGAATTATTTTTGGAGTTTGCAAGACGTAGAGACCAAACCGAATTGATAAATTATCGAGGGGGCAAAATGCCTTTTATTATATTTGATTATGAAGAAATATCTGACTCTAATTCTAATTTAAGCATAATTGAGGACAAAATAGTGTTAATGGGATATGTGCGGATGTTTTCAGGTGCTCCTTCCGATACTTTGGATTCGCATTTTTCGCCATTGCAAAAATCTGATTATGGTTATGCCGATGCAAAAGGCATCGAAATTCATGCTCACATAATTAGTATGATACTTATGCGTGATTATATCGACCAATTTCCATTTTGGACGAATTATTTACTCGCTTTTGTGGTTTTGTTATTATTTACCATGTGGTTGGTGTATTATTATGTTAATGGAACCAAGTTTTTTGATATTTTGTCAAAACCTATTCAATTTATACTGATTGTAGTAGTTTTATGGGGTACATTCATGATTTTTAGTAGTTGGGGAATAAAAATAAATATGGTACCAACAGTTTTGGCATTAGTTTTGTGCATCGAAGTTTTGTATCTTTACGAAGAGACTTTAGAGTTATTTAAAATAGATTCTTACTTAACCCAAAATTTTAATTATACAAAAGATGAAAGAAAAAAAGTTTTACGCAGTATTATTCGGTTTGATTTTCTTAGGCCTAAGCCTAAGCGCTCAAATAAGTGAATATAAAATTTTCTATTTTTCGGGATTGCCCAAAATTATTGATAAGGGAAAAGAGATAAACCCTATACGAGATTCCTATATTTCTAATAAAAGCACAATTAAATTATGTGCAAATTCTTATATCGTTTTGACGAATAAAGACGAAGTTCCCATGGGTATAAACAAGCCAGGGGTGTATTCCATTGCCGATCTTAACGAGATATATAAAAATGTAGGGAATAGTAATCTTACCGAGGAGTTTTTTGATTATATCGCAAATAATATGATCCAAGAAGATGAGAAAGTACGACGCAGTGGTGGTGTATATCGTGCTGTTGGTGACATTTTGCTTAGTCCTTTTGATGAGGCAGTTTTTATTCGTGATACGATTGCACTTAATTGGTCTAATCCCAATCAAAAATCTATTTATTTAAAAATTTATGATGCTGAAACATGGGAACAGCCTTACAATTTGTTATTAACTGATAGTATATATAATTTGGTTTTTGATGATGCAAAATTTACCCGAGGCAAAGAGTATGCTTGGACAGTTTATCATGGTAAAGACCATCCACAGCAAGGAACAATTTTGAGAGTTTTTACTTTTGCAGATGAAACATGGAAACTTGATTTTAACTCGAAACTTCACGAAATTCAAAAAGGCGAAAATCCTGATATGAATAAAATAAAAACTATCCGATTGTTTTTGGATGGGAATGTGTATCCAGTAGAGTAAAATGTGATGCTCTGATGCACACAACCACAGTTATCCAGTAATTCAAGTACGCTACCGCACGATTTTTTTATCGTGTGGTTGTGTGAATTACTAAATTACCGTATCACAACCACTCTCTAAATTGTTTTTGGGCCAAATACTTTAACTAACTTGCCAGTATCAGGTTCAATGTCGTCCCATTTATAAAAATCGAGTTTAATGTGAGCCACTCCCGATGTAGGTAAATCCTCTATATTTTCACCTGCAATCAGATTAACAAAACCAGTTGCCCCAGGATTATGGCTTACAACAAATATATGAGTAACTTTTGGGCTCTGCTTAATAAGAACTTCGATATACTCCGAAATGCTACATAAATAAAGCTCGTCCACATACTTTATCCTATCAACCGGATAGTTTGCTTTCTCCGCAATAATTTCAGCAGTTTTGGCAGCTCTAACAGCAGGGCTAGAAATAATTAAATCTGGTTTAGGTAGGTTTTGAGCTAAATATTCGCCCATAAGTGGTGCATCTTTTTTACCCCTTGAGTTTAAAGGGCGATCAAAATCATACAAATCGTTATCCCAATCTGATTTTGCATGACGAATCATTGTTAAGAGTTTCATTTTTGGTTTTAAATTCTTAAATTATTTTGCTATCTTATTATTCAGTTTGTATTTAAAGTGCAATTTTATAAAAATTATTGATATAAAGTTCAAAAAAATACTTTTTTTAACTAATAATTGATCCATTGTTGCAAAAAGTATCAGGATTTACAAATTTTAGGCTTCCATCACTATCTTGAGCCATTAAAACCATTCCATTTGATTCAATGCCTCTTAACTGTCGAGGAGCAAGATTTACAAGTACACAAACTTGTTTTCCAATAATGTCTTCAGGTTTATAATATTTTGCAATTCCCGAGACTATTATACGTGTATCAATGCCAGTATCTACTTTAATTTTTAATAATTTATCGGTTTTGGGTACTTTTTCGGCTTCTATAATAGTAGCAATTCTAATGTCTTGCTTAATAAAATCATCATAAGTGATTGTATTTTTTTGCGGAACAACTTGTGAATTTTGTTCTGAGTTCATTTCTTTAGTTTTGGTTAATTTTTCAATTTGTACATTAATCACATCGTCTTCTATTTTTTCAAAAAGAAGTTCAGCTTTATTTATGGTATGTCCACTTTTTATCAAATCAAAATTATCTACATCCTCCCATGATGGCTTGTCTATATTAAGCATTCTCAGCAATTTATCTGATGTAAATGGTAAAAATGGCTCTGTTAGAACAGCCGACAGTGCACATAGCTGCAAAGAGTAGTATAAAATTGTTTTTACCCTTTCTTCGTCTGTTTTAATTAATTTCCATGGTTCAGTATCTGCCAAATATTTATTTCCCAAACGAGTAATGCTCATCGCATTTTTAAGTGCTTCACGAAACTTATAATTTTCAATATTTTTCTCGATATTGGTTTTAATAATCTTTAATTCGGCACGTATTTGTTTTTCATAGTCGGTTTCGACACTTGGTTTTGGAACAGAACCACCATAGTATTTATGAGTAAGAACAAGTGTTCTATTTACAAAATTACCCATTACTGCTACCAGTTCATTATTGTTTTTTGCTTGAAAATCTCTCCACGTAAAATCGTTATCCTTAGTTTCAGGAGCATTAGCACACAATACATATCTTAACGCATCTTGTTTACCAGGAAAATCCTCAAGGTACTCATGCAACCATACAGCCCAATTACGAGAAGTAGATATTTTATCGCCTTCCAGATTTAAAAACTCATTAGCTGGTACATTATCAGGCAAAATATAAGAACCTTCGTGTCTTAGCATTGAAGGAAAAATAATGCAATGAAACACTATATTGTCTTTACCAATAAAATGCACTAATTTAGTGTCTTTATCTTTCCAATATTTTTCCCAATTTGGAGTAAGTTCTTTTGTAGCAGAAATATATCCAATTGGAGCATCAAACCACACATAAAGCACTTTATCTTTCGCTTCCTCTAAGGGTACTTTTACTCCCCAATTCAAGTCTCTAGTAACCGCTCTCGGAAACAAGCCCGAATCGAGCCAAGATTTGCACTGTCCGTAAACATTAGGTTTCCACTCTTTATGATCTTCAAGTATCCATTTTTTTAGTTCATCTTCATACTTATCTAGAGGGAGATACCAGTGTTTAGTTTCCTTGAGTATAGGATTATTACCACTAATAACAGATCGCGGATTTATCAGTTCTTCGGCACTAAGACTTGAGCCACATTTTTCACATTGGTCTCCATAAGCATCTTCGGCACCACATTTTGGGCAAGTTCCCATAATATAACGATCAGCAAGAAATTGTTGCTCTACTTCGTCATAGAACTGCATGCTTATTTTCTCGACAAATTCTCCTTTTTCATAAAGATTAGTAAAAAACTCAGAAGCGGTTTCGTGGTGCATCTTATTGCTTGTTCTGGAATAAAT
>JAQVOR010000026.1:0-26523 GCA_028702535.1 Bacteroidales bacterium | reverse complement strand
TTCAGATACTCTTAATTCGCCAATTTCGGGGTTTAATAAAGTAGTTCCAAAATATGGCACCAACATTTCACCAGTATAAGTACCAGTTGCCGATGCAGTAAAGTCTTTTATTGGGTTATAATCTAGTGTAAAAAAGCCATAATTGTCAGGCGTTCTAAAAAACCGTTTTTCATCAAACTCCTGTACTTCTTCATACACACTCTGCTGCAGTGTAAAACCAGATCTCAAAACAATCTGAGTACCAGGGAACACACTTAATTCAAAATTTATCCCTTTTACTATTGCACCCTCATCGGCATTTACTCTGGTATAAACGACAACACCATATTCATCGGGAACTCCGTATTCGTTAACAAAAGGATTATTAAGGATAGTGTAAAAACCTTCGGTAAGAAAGCTAATGTTTATTTTACCAAAATTTTTCTTAAAATCCAATGAGCTGCTAACACTATGACTTGTTTCTTGGTGCAAATTAGGATCGTTTCGGTGTATTACTTGCCTAGAGCCTGAGGTTTCGATATGCAAATCTTCGTCAAAAACTTGTGGAGCTCTAAAACCTTGTGAATAGTTTACACGCAATTGAAGATATTCGGTTATATCAAACAGCACATTAGCTCGTGGGCTAAAAACTTGTCCGTCTTTTTTTTGATTTGCATCTTCGAGATTTGTAACCACATAATTATCAAACCTGGCACCCAAACTTACTCTAAACCTATTTAACTTTCTCTCATATTGAGCAAAAGTTCCACTTGTAACCAAACGTTGATTAGCAATTATAGTGCTTTGAGTAAAAGGGACATGAACAATTTCGCCATCCTCAATTACCGCATTACCATAATCTGCATAACTAGGTTTTTGATCATTTAAAAATGAACCTGTACTTTCTATTCCTGCAACAAGATTTGATTTTCCTTGTCTCATTGTATATTGTGCTCCTACTGAATAGGACAAATCTTTTGTCTTACCGTAATCGCTCAAAGAATAGTTTGCACCATAATAACTGTCTCGTAATATATGCTGAGCAGAAGCAAAAACCGCAATCTGATCCTGCTCTCTTACAAAAAGGTCGTAATTTATCGCCGCAGTATTAATGCTGTGTTCAACTGCTTCGGTAAGTGCTGTAACGTGATACGGTTTTTCAAAGTCACTGCCACCTCTCCTTTCTTCATTTATATTAAAATAGTCTAAAGTAATTTTAGATCGTGTTGAAAAACGATGAAAGATTCTAGTCCCAATTGTTGTGTTTTGGGCTGCAGACTGTTCGGAAAATCCGTCATTATTTGCATCAAATGGCTCTTTATCTCTGTGAAAGCCATAAACCGACATTCCTGTTTTGGAATCGGATGAAATCAAAGATGCATTAAGGTTTACGCTCAAGTCTAATGCGGGTTTACCAGAATTATTTATTCCTGTTCCAACAAATCCTGTATTTGTACCAAATTCATAAGAGTTTGTTATAGGATCTTTTAATATCATATTTACTGTACCTGCGATTGCATTACTACCATATAATGCCGATCCACCACCACGTACAATTTCAACTCTTTCAATCATGTTTGCAGGAATAAGTTCAAGTCCATAAACTCCAGCAAGTCCGCTAAAAATTGCTCGTGAATTTATAAGTACTTGTGAGTATGGTCCTTCCATTCCATTCATTCTTAATTGATTAAAACCACAATTTTGACAGTTATTTTCTACTCTCAGTCCAGAACAAAAGTTAAGCCCCTCACTAATAGTAACACTATTATTTGATTCAAGAGTTTTTGGTGTAAGAGTATTAACAACAACCGCTGATTCTTTTCGATTTTTCTCATTTCTATCTCCTGTAATTACAACCTCTTCAAGCCCCATTACATCTTGTAAAAGCTCAAATTTTATTTCGATAGTTTTCCCTCTTACTATTGTTACCTCCTCTTCGCTTGATTTATAACCTAAAGCATGTGCAATAAGAATATAATCTCCCTCGGGCATATTTATTAGTTGAAAATGACCGGTTTCATCAGTTGAAGTTCCAATAGTTGTGTTTTTTATCATTATATTGACAAAAGGAATGTGTTCCCCACAACATTCGACATGACCAATTATATGTGCATCAGTCTGTTTTTGTGCATTCATTTGTACTCCGACAAATACAAAAAATGCCAATAATATATATTTCATTATTTTCTTCTATTTAATTTAATTTAATTTATTTTACCTGTACTAAAGCTTTGTTCAACTAAGCAAGGCAAAACGGTGGGGGTCGGATACTATATCCATTAATAACATCTTTCTTATATGGCTTATAAAAATAGAATTGAAAAAGACGTCGTATTACAGGTATAAGAACCCCAACTCCAGCAAATACGATTAATAACATTGTTACAGAATCGAGAATTTGATAGATTAAAATTTCATTAAGGCTATGTTGATGTCGGGCTTCGCCAGAGCTCGTTTTATCACTTGTTTTAAATGGGTGAGCATGACTAATTATACTGCCGTCATCAAGCTTGTGGATATGTAAAAAAACACTATTATTAATCAGCAAAAGAGTAAGGCTAACTAAGGTAAGCCAGACCATAACAATACGTATAGCACTTCTACTTTTCACGTTCTCAAAATTATAAAAAATGATCAAAAACAAAAACGATGTATATCATATTTTTTTATATTTATACTATATAACATATTACAATGAGTATCATCATCGTTAGAGCGACAAAATTCCTTAATAAATAAAATTTACTTATTTACCTTCTATCCAGTTAATTATCTCATCATCATCGGGAGATGTTTTAGTACCTATAACTTTCTCCAAATAACCAAGTTCATTTATAAGATATTTTTGAAAATTCCAGTTTACACTAGTTGATTCATAACCATTGAGGTCTTTGTCTGTAAGATATTTATAGATATTAGCTTTCTTTTTTCCAGTTACATTGATTTTTGACATCATTGGAAAATTTACGCCAAAATTTGTAGTGCAAAATTCAAGTATTTCTTCGTTTGTTCCGGGGTCTTGATTCATAAAATCATTTGAAGGAAAACCAACAATTACAAAGTTTTGGTCTTTATAAGTTTCATATACTTCCTGCAATTCTTTAAATTGTTTAGTGAATCCACATTTTGATGCAGTATTGACAATCATTATTTTTTTTCCTTCAAGCTCTTTAAAATCGAAGTTTTGCCCATTAATATCTTTTACCTTAAATTGATAAATTGGTTTCACATCTGATTTTTTGTTTTGTGCCCCTAACGACACTGATAATAACAATGAAACGATAAGTGTTGTAAAGAAAATATTTTTCATATAATTTATTTTTAACAATAACAATTATTTAAATTTAATGTTCACTTATTTTGGTAAAAACATTCTAAAAATAGATCCTTTACCCAACAGGCTTTCTGCTTCGATTCGACCATTTTGTTTTTCGATAAGCTCTTTACTAATTTTCAATCCCAATCCAGTACCTTTTTCTTTTTCTGTACCATAACTAGCATGCAAATAATTATCGTCAAAAAGATTTTTAAGATTATCTTCCTCCATTCCTACGCCAAAATCTTCGATTGTCATTACAAACTGATTATTTGCAATAATTTGAGTTATAATAATTTTAGAATTTCGATACGAAAATTTAATTGCATTCATTATTATATTTCTAATAGCAATTTGTGTCATGACGGCATCACAGTTTACAAAAACTGCATTTTTAGAATCAAAAACAAGCTCTATTTCTTTAGGTATTGCCGATATTTCGCAAAACTCAATTATTTGTTCTATTACCTCAGTAATATTTACATTCTCAATTTTTGTTTCTAATGTTTCTGCTTGAGAACTTGACCAATCTAACAAAGATTGTGTTAAATCATAAATTTTATTAGCAGAGGAGTGAATTATTTGTGATGATTGTTTTAACTTCTCAATATCTTCGTTTTGGGCAAACCTTAATTGTAATTCGCTAGTACCCAAAAGGCTACTAAATGGATTTTTAATATCGTGCGAAATTATCCGAAAGAGTTTATTCTTAGTATCAATAGTTTTTTGGAGTTTATCATAAAAATTAAGCATCGCTGCTTTAAAATATGTGGAAATTATATATACGCTTAAGAACTCTATAAAATAAATCAAATGCAAAGTCTGAATTTCGATACGTCCATAAGTTTGGTACATAACCACAAATCTGATTGCAAAAAATGAGATTGGGAATAGCATAAAAATAAGATTCTTTTTCCATCCATCCCAAAAGAAGATAGCCAAAATTGCCAAAGCTGGTAAAATATGTTCTGTTTGCCGATTAACATCATATTTAAGAATTGTAAGCAAGGTGGTATAAAGCAAAAATGCACCTACAATAAAAAATGAGTTCGTTTTATATTTCCTTTTATACTGCAAAATCAAGGAGGGGATACAAACGAAAATAAAAAGAAGAACATCAGATACTGCTAAAAAATAATTTTTTTCGAAAAGATTAACAATAAGAAATATTACCAAAACAACACTGATAACCCATACAGCTACATTTAACAGTTTGACTTTACATGCCTCTAAGTAAGGTAAATTTTCATCAACTCCAAAATCTACCAAAACATCAATAATTTTTTTAATTTTCTTCAATATTCTCACAATCAAAATATATCAAGGAGTACAACTTATGGATTGTAAAACAATAAACTATTCACTTCGGCAGGCTCACTTCGGCAGCCTCAGTGCATCGCAGTGCATCGCATTTTGACTTACTCACGTCTCCATACTTTATTATTTAACAAACCCTTAACAATCAATTACAAACATACTAATATTTTTTCATACTCCTTTTATATATAACTTTATTTTTAGATAATTTGTAAATTAGTCTGTAATACTTGTTTTTAAAGCTTAAACTCCACACATCTTTTCTCTTCAATAACAGTAATATTAACATTTATAGTAGTTTCGGGAAGCAAGTTTTTAGCAATTTGGGGCCACTCAATAAATATAATGGCATCAGAGTTAATATACTCTTCAAATCCTATATCAAGTAATTCAGGGAGCTTTTCGATTCGATACAAGTCGAAATGATAAATAATTGTATTGCTTTTTGTCTTATGTTCGTTGACGATAGCAAAACTAGGACTAGTAACTTCGTCTTTAACGCCTAATTCTTTACAAATAGCCTTAATAAAAGTTGTTTTTCCTGCCCCCATATCTCCATAAAATGCGAAAATATTATTTTGAAAATTGAGTTTATTTATGCGAATAAAAGTTTTTGCAGCCTCATAAATATCATTTACATCTTTAATTATTATTTGTGTCATTATTTAGATTTCATGTGTATTAATGGGATTATCATCTCTTGCAGTGAAACGCCACCATGCTGAAATGTATCTTTATAATACTTAACGTAATAATTATAATTGTTTGGATATGCGAAGAAGTCTGGTCCTTGAGCGAATACATAAGTTGAGCTAATATTAGTTTTAGGAAGATATGCCTCGTTAGGATTAAGTACTTCGAAGACATCCTTTTTATTATAGTTTAAACTCCTACCTTGTTTATATCTAAGATTAGTTGTAGTAGCTTTATCGCCAATAATTTTAACGGGATCTGTAACTTGTATGCTTCCGTGATCCGTAGAAATTATCAGATTTATATCATATTCAGAAAAAACTTTTAGCATTTCAAAAAGTGGCGAAAACTCAAACCAAGATCTTGTAATTGCTCTATAAGCAGTTGTTGTATTTGCAAGCTCTCTTATCATTTTTTGATCTGTTCGAGCATGCGAAAGAGCATCAATAAAATTAACAACAATTGTAACAAATTGATTATTTAAGATAGAGTTAGAATTATCTGCAATTCTCTTGCAATATTTAATATCTGTTACTTTCTCAAAATAAAAACTTGAATTGATATTATATCTTTGCAAGTAGGCTTTTAACATATCTTGCTCATAAAGATTTTTGCCTCCTTCTTCATCATCGTTTTTCCAAAGTTCAGGATATAATTTATTAATTTCGGAAGGCATAAGTCCAGAAAATATGGAATTTCTTGAATACTGGGTCGAAGTAGGCAGTATAGAATAATAAAGCTCTTCCTTTTCGAGTCTATAAAACTGTGAAAGAAGAGGTTCGAGACTTTTCCACTGGTCGAAACGCAGATTATCCATTAAAAGGAAGACAACTTTTTGCCCATCTTTAAGTAGAGGAAAAACCTTGTTTTTCAATAAATTAGGCGACAAGAGAGGTTTCTCTTCATTTTTTGGATCAAACCAGCTTGTATAATTTCTTTTTATAAATTTAGCAAAACTTCTATTTGCTTCATTAAGCTGCATTTTAAGAACTTCGTCCATTGTACTGTCTTGAGAATTTGACAACTCTAATTCCCAATAAGTGAGTTTTTTATACACTTCTATCCAATCTTCGTAACTGAGGCTGTCGTTTATTTCCATACCTATTCTTGAAAATTCTGACTGATAAGCGGAAGTTGTTTTTGCAGTTACTAACCTATCTTTATCAATATTTTTTTTAATAGCCAGTAGAATTTGATTTGGGTTAACTGGTTTGATAAGATAATCATTAATTTTAGAACCGATAGCTTCATCCATTATATTTTCTTCTTCACTTTTTGTAATCATCACAACAGGAATAAGAGGTTTAATAGCTTTAATTTTGCTCAAAGTTTCGAGTCCGCTTAGTCCAGGCATATTCTCATCAAGAAAGATAATATCATAATCATTTTGTTTAACAAGTTCTATAGCATCGCTTCCGTTTGTTGCCGTATCAATATTATAAGATTTTTGTTCCAAGAAAATTATATGTGGTTTCAATAAATCAATTTCATCATCTGTCCATAAGATTCTTATCTTTTTCATAAGGATTGTTTTTGAATAATTAGCTAAAATACCTATTTATTAATAGTTACTCTGATAAAATTTCAGGTATTCGTTAATATCTTTGTTTTTTCGGAGTTTTGTAAGATTTGTTTCCGAGATTACAAAAATTTTGTGTTCTACATCTTTTATTTTACTAAAAACATCTTCGCTATTTTCAATTAATTTTGAGTAATTAACTGATTGTGTTTTGTTTTTAAAAGGTTTAACAGTAACAAGTTCGTAAGCTGCATCAAATGTGAGGTTTGTAACATTAAATGTTTTCATGCTAAAATTAAAGATATTAAAATTTCGCACTTCAAAACTCAATCGTTTAATATCAACATCTTGAGCTTTGACATAAATTGCATAATAATGTGTTTCGTTTTCGTCAAACGCATAATTTTCTTTTTCATCTGTAACTCTAATTACATTTCCGCTTGTATCAGTAATAAAGCTATCGTCGCTCTGAGCAATGGGGTCGGGTCTTTTTTGCAGTTCTGCAATAAGTGCTTGTACATCAGTTGTGCCAAAATAAGCAAGAATATTTTCGGCAGCACCTGACATCTCGTGCTCCTGATATTTTTGGACATACTCAACAAGTGCAGTTTTAAAAACGACAGAATCGCCACCACGTCCAACACATAGCGTTTTAAAGAAATCAAAATTTGCTCTTAATTCCCCATTTGGATTATTGTCGAGATAGTTATTGCAATTATTTTTTACGACATTACAGTTTCCAGTCATGAACCTATCATAAGTTTCGATATAAAGTTGTATGTCTTGCTGACGTTTTTGCTCAAGTTCTCTAATAAAATTAGGGTTTTGCAACAATTTAGCATAATTTGTATCGGGGAATTTTGATATAACAATTCCTTTATATTTTTCCTTTTCGGTATTATTATCAGTAAGTTTATTTAAGAGATACAAGTTATAATAAGAAAGGAGTAAATATTCGTTATCAGGGAATCTTTTATTAAGCTCCTCATAAGCCATAATTGCTTTAGGAAAATTAGAAAATTTTTCTTTATAAATACGTCCTACATTAAACAATGCTGTAATAATACGTTCGTTCGACAAATGAAGTGCCGAGTCGGTTAGAGGAATATCTTGAAGATAATACACCCTATCTTTTGTGTTTGTGATACGATTTTGCGTTCCAGTCGCCACACTATCTTCCCCTACTGCAAGTTCTTCGTCTCCAAAACTCATAGAAGATTTATTTTTACGTCTCCAATGGTCTTCGTTTTTACGTTGCCCCCATTTTTTAGCAAACTCATTTTTACCAAAACTTATTTGAGAGGGATTATAGAAATACCACTTTCCACCACTAGGTGCATTTACGTTACTCATTGAATTGCCTCGTTGTTGGTCGAATAGCATTGAGTTAATATTTGCCTGTTGTTCAAGTTCTCTTTCTACTCTTTCTTGCTCGATAAGGTCAGAAATTATCTTATCAATTATTTTGTTTCGATCTTTTTCGCTTAAAGCAGCAAGCATTTGAACACTATCTTCAAATTCGACAGTTGAGGTAAAAAGCACAAGTTCATTAAGGTTGTTAGAGTTTGTGCGTATCTCTTGATAATTTTCGTGAGTGGGTGAAAGAAAAGCCATACAAGTATCATAATAAATTTGTGCATTATTATAATCAAGACGAGCAAAATATATTTCGCCAAGTTTTAGGCAAGTAAAAGCTTTCTGGTAATCATTGTCAATACTCTTTTCAGAAGACAATTTATAATTAGCAATTGCCTCATTTGTTTGTCCTTGTCTAAATTGAATCTCAGCGATAGCAAAATATATTTGGTCTAAATACTCAATATTTTTATCATCTCTGAGCATTTTTTTCAGAGTTTTCATTATGTCTTTATTACTTTTCCCTTGTCCGTCAGAGCATTTTGCCATATTTATTTTGGCATTAAATTCCATTTCGTAAGATGTGTTCTTTTTTGCTACTTCGGCGTATAATTCGGAGGCTTTCGAAAGATTTTCGAGTCTTTCATATATTTGAGCTAGGATATAAGTGTATCTCAATCTATCCTTTTTCTTTTTAGAATTTTTTGTAGCTCTTAAAAGTTTTGGGATTGCATTTTCGTATTGCTTTTGCTTAATATAATAATCTGCATAAATAGCTGCAAACAGTCCATCATATTCTTTTGGGAGTTCTTTTTCTGCTTCGATAAAGTCTAAAGTTTCTTTTGCATTTTTAAAATCGCCCTGTTCGCTAAATGTTCTAACAAGATAAAGATTAGCAATATGTCGCGACTCTTCGTCAGGGAATTGTCTCACAAGATAATCAAAGTTTTGTCGAGCATTAAGATATTCTCGTTTTATAAAATATGATTTTCCCATCAAGAGATAGCACTCATCAATCCATTTATTAAATTCATTTTTATCGAAGAATTCTTTCTCATTTTTTGACATGCTTCCCGACTTTTTCGATTGCGGTTTTTTGGTAATAGAATGTATTTTTATTCCTTTAGCAGATTTTTGGATCGCTTTATCCATATCACCCCCTGCTACACTAGCTAAGTCTTCCTTACTATCAACAAACACATCTAATATTTGGTTGTAATTATCAGAATTCTGAGAATTCATACGTATTAAACCTCTTTTATATGCCTCATTTCCGTTAAAATAGATATTATACTTTAAAGTTGTATTATGATAAAATCTACTAGTACTCGTGTTTTTTTCAGTCGAACACGAATTAAACAATAATGCTATCGTTATAATTGCTAAGGATATTAATCGTTTTCTTTTCAAACTGTTTTTCTTTATTGAATTGATAACTCAAAAATACATAAATTATTATAAAATAATAATATTTTATTCAACAGTAACAGATTTAGCCAAATTTCTGGGTTGGTCCACATTACAACCTCGCTTAACCGCTATGTAATACGACAAAAGTTGCAAAGGTACTACTGTAAGCAGGGGTGCTAAAGCAAAATCCGTCTGTGGGACTTCTATTACGTAATCAGCCATTTGTTTAATAGTTGTATCTCCTTCGGTAACAATAGCAATAATTAAACCTTTTCGAGCTTTAACTTCTTGTATGTTAGATACTATCTTATCATAAGAATTATCCTTAGTTGCAAGAACAATTACGGGCATTTTTTCATCTATAAGTGCAATAGGGCCATGTTTCATTTCTGCTGCTGGATATCCTTCTGCATGGATATATGAAATTTCCTTTAATTTTAATGCACCTTCAAGTGCAACAGGGAACAAATATCCTCTACCTAGATACAAACTATTTGTAGCGTTTGCTATTTCAAGTGCTATTTCTTTAATTTTTTCAGATTTTTGAAGGATTTCTTCAACTTTTTCAGGGATAGCATATAGTTCATCAACTAATAGCGTAAACTCTTCTTTTGTAAGTTTTTTGTTTGCTAAGCCAATAGACATAGCCATCATTGTTAGCACAGTAACTTGAGTAGTAAATGCCTTTGTAGAGGCTACGCCAATCTCAGGTCCAGCATGAGTAAACACACCTGCAATAGTTTCGCGAGCTATACTAGAACCTACAACGTTACAAATTCCGATTACAATTGCACCTGCTTTTTTTGCTAATTGTATGGCTGCTAAAGTATCTGCTGTTTCGCCGCTTTGGCTAATGGCAATCACAATATCACCTTTATTAATTATCGGATTTCTATAACGAAACTCAGAGGCATACTCAACTTCGGTAGGGATTCGTGTAAATTCCTCGAAGAGATATTCGCCTACTAAACCAGCATGCCAACTTGTTCCGCAAGCAATAATTATAATTCTGTTTGCTTCGGATAATTGCTGAAAGACATTATGAAGACCTCCAAGTCTCAGAAACTTTGAATTAAAGTTCAATCGGCCTCTGTATGTATCTCTGATAGCTCTAGGTTGCTCATAAATTTCTTTGAGCATATAGTGTTCAAATCCATTTTTCCCTATATCACTAAGTTCTAGTTTTATTTTGTGAATATCAGGAGTTTGAGGAATATTTTTCAAATTTTTAAGACTAAGACCTTTGTCATTAATTACGGCAATATCATCATCATTCATATATATGACCGAATCCGTGTATTCTACAATCGGCGTAGCATCAGAAGCAATAAAATATTCGTTTTTTCCGATTCCTATAACAAGAGGACTACCTTTGCGAGCTGCTATCATTTGATTGGGATAATCTTCGCATAAGATTACAAGTCCATAAGCTCCTTCAACCATATTTAATGCAGCACGAACAGCATCTTCAGCCGAGAACGAATGCTCATTTTTACTATTACGTAAATAATAAAATTCAATAAGATTTGCTAAAACTTCTGTATCGGTTTCACTATTAAATTTATATCCTTCTTTTGTTAGACTCTGCTTAAGCTTTGTGTAGTTTTCAATAATCCCGTTGTGAATAATTACAAATTTTCCGTTCATTGATTTATGTGGGTGGGCATTATCGTCAGTTGGTTCACCATGAGTAGCCCAACGAGTATGTCCCATTCCTATCCGTCCTTTAATGTCTTTATTTTTGGTCTGCTCTTCGAGATCGGCCACTTTGCCTTTACATTTATAAACCCGATAGTCGTTATTGCTCAATGCTATACCAGCAGAGTCATATCCTCTATATTCCAGTCTTTTTAGTCCTTTGATTAAAATATCATAAGCCTCTCTTTGACCAATATATCCTATAATTCCACACATAGTTTATTTGAGTTTAGTATTTGGAATAATATATTTCTAACTTAATTGATTTGCTATCGTCAGGCTTATTATTTATTATTGCTCGGTAAGGTTTAGTTCTGTTTTCGATAGCAAAAAGATATAATCCATAATCAGTATTCCCATTCACTAATTCCTGAATATAGAAAGGGATATTAAAAGAATATGAGTTATCTGATTTTTTTTCGCCCCCAAAATTAGGACTGTTTACTTTATAATCGGTTAAAAAATCGTATTTGCCACTTTCAAGAATTGAGACCAGAGTTGTTTTTGGTGGTGCTAGAAACACTTCCTCGTCATATCCACCGTCTAAATTTAATATAAGCCTTGCCTTATTAATCGCAATATTTGAAGAGTCAAACAATGTTTGTAATTCTGGAAAAAACAGTTTAGTTCTAAGCCCACCAAGACTTTGCAGATAACAAAAATCACCAACAACAGTTGAGTCGGCCACTAAAGCTTGTATTTCGGGAGTTGCCGATGAATAATCGTGTTCGAACATATTAATACAAGCTGATTTACTATTTATGTAGAACTCATAACTCAACGAATCATTATAATTCATAATCATCCTCGAATCAGAATCATAAAGATTAAAATTATAAATACAGCCTCCACCAGTAACATCTTCGGTGGTAACATATAATCCTTTAAAATACTTAATAAACGCCTCATTATCAACAAAGTTAGCAAGGTCTGCATCTTTAAATTCTTGAGCCAAACTAATAGGCAATTGAATTTTAACAATACTGTCAGTTTTAGGTACATTTAACTCCACAGCTATAAGAGGCTCTAAACTAGATGGTTCTGGTTTATAATGGGCATAATAAACAGAATCGATGAAGACATCATTTAACAAACGATATATTTTCACATTCTGATTTGTTGAGGAATCACCATAATGAAAGCTGTATTTTAAATGTAACTCTATTGAATTTATTGTTTCGACAACTGAGAAATCGACATTATTTGAGGATATTCTTGTCTGACAAATAAAGCTAGCTTTTGAAAATCCAAAAACGGGGTCAAAAAACGACCCAAGGCTTGCTAAACTTCTTTCGTCTGTCGCAATATTCATATCAGACACAGTAATGCACTTTACATCAATAGTATCACAAAAAAGTTCTATTTTATCGGAGCCAGGTAATATTCCCAAACCTATTGGGGAGTCTTCGTTTTGACACGAACTAAACATTACACTGGCAAAAATTAGAAAGATAAAAACTTGTAATTGGCTCTTGAAATTGACTCTCATTAATTTATTTTTCGATTAGTTTATTGTAAAAATCATCATATTTATCAACAAAACTGTCTTCATCCTGAGGTTTTAGAAATGGTTTTTTTGATAATTCAATAAGATTTTTAGTCTCTGGACTTAAGAAATGTGAACCCATTATAACTCCATCAGAGTATTCGATAGCAAATTTTGTGAGGTTTTCCCAGTTGGGAGAAGATATTGTTGCCACATCATCGGCATCAATACCATTAGTCATAAGATTAGTTGACAAATTAGGATTTAAAGTTTTTTTAAACTTATCATCGTAAACCGAATAAATAACTTTAAAATTATTTTCAAATAATGGGTCTTGACTATATAATTTTTTCATATAAAAAGGAACCAACGCTGTAAACCAGCCATGACAGTGAATAATGTCAGGTGCCCAACCTAATTTTTTTACAGTTTCGATAACGCCTCTGGAATAAAAAATTGCTCTTTCATCATTATCAGCAAATTCAACGCCTTTTTCTGTTAAAGCATGTTTACGCCCAAAAAAGTCGTCATTATCTATAAAATAGACTTGCATACGTGCTGGTTGTATTGACGCAACTTTGATAACAAGAGGATGGTCAGTGTCATTGATTACTAAATTCATTCCACTAAGTCTAATTACTTCGTGAAGTTGGTTACGTCTTTCATTAATGTTTCCGAATTTTGGTAAGAACGTGCGGATTTCTTTGTCGCGTTCTTGTATCCCTTGAGGAAGAAACCTACCAATTTTTGACATTTCTGTCTCAGGTAGATAAGGCATAATTTCCTGGGTTACAAAAAGAACTTTTAATTTCATAATACTTTTAAATATAGTTTTTATTACAGATTACAAAAATATAAAAAAAAATTCATATTTCCACACAAGTTATATTAACGATTTTTACAATTTTTTATTGTTTTGATAGAATTGCTCTTGAATTATTAAAACTATAGACCATTTTATCAGAGGATGATTACCAATTAAAGTGCATAAAAAAAAAACCTATAATTCCAAAGTATATTCGATAATCCTATACATTTCAACAAGTACATCAAGTTGCAAAAATATAATCTCGCTACCAAACAGTCTCTTTTATAGTTGCAAAACACGTTATACTTGCATTAAAACTGTAAATCTTTTTCGAATAATAACTATATGTCAATCCGATTACTATAAATTACAAATGTTTTAATAAAGGACAAAAACAAGACAAACGGCATATTTTACCTTTACAAAAAACCAAGTTTTAAGATATAATCATATCCACTAACAACCAAATCCCGACACCAACTTGCTAACAATTTTTCTTTCTCATCAAAAAAACCGTGCACATTTGATGTTATCAAACACACATAAAGTTAGTAATCGTATGTTTCTACAATTTTTTACAAGTATATATTTTAACTGCTCCAAAAAGAAGTTTGTTTTCACTCAATTTCGACAAGTTGCATTTTGACAAAATTTGAAAAACATCAACATTTTCGGCAAAATCAAATATGGACGCTTGTAAATATTTATATGCCGATTTGTCTTTTGACACCATTTTTCCGATAAAGGGTAAAAATATTTTTAAATATATGGTAAATCCCCATTTAAAAAGGAAGAATTTTGGTTTAGAAAACTCCATAATTGACACTATTCCGTTAGTTTTTAACAGTCTGTAAAATTCAGAAAAAGACTTTTCTAAAGAAACAAAATTCCGTATGCCAAAAGAAACAGTAATTAAATCAACACTTTCATTTACTAATGGTAGCAATTCTGCTCCTGCCACAATAAATTTTGCAGAAGGCACTTTTGTTTTAGCAATATTCAACATATTTTCGGAGGGGTCAATTGCGTAGTAATTACTTGCATTTAGTTTTTGTAAATTCACAAGCAAATCTCCAGTTCCAGATGCAATATCAACAACGGTTTCGTAATGGCGTGTATTTAGATAAGTAACAAATTTTCGTCTCCACCTAACATCTAAACCAAAAGACAAAATATGATTTAATTTATCATAAGTTTTTGCAATATTATCGAACATTGCGGGGCTATCCTTTTTATCTATTTTGCTTGATTTCTCCATATATATTAAAAAAAGCCTGTACTACCAGGCTTTCAATATTATTAGCGACGTTTTTGTTGCATTTTTTGGGCATCTTCGAGACGTTTTTGCCATTTTGATTTTGGCTTAGCAGGTTTTTTCTTATTAGACTCCATTTGAGCAAGAACTTTGTCCTCGTCAATAATGAATTTTTGAATAATCCATGTTTGCAGAATTGTAAAAACATTGGCCAAAAAGTAATAATAACTTAATCCTGAAGAGTATTTATTAAACCAAAAGATCATCATAAATGGCATAATATACATCATTGTCTTCATTCCAGGCATATTACTATTAGTTGGTTGATTTGCACTAGTCATACGTGTTGAAATTAGCATCGAAGCAGCCATCAGTAATGTAAATAGACTTATATGATTACCATAAAAATTTGACAAAAGTGGTATCTGAACCGACCATTCTACAATCGCATCATAAGTTGATAGATCGTTTGCCCACAAGAAACTTTCTTGTCGCAGCTCAATAGAAGCTGGAAAGAAACGAAACATTGCAATAAGTATTGGGAACTGCAACAACATTGGCAAACATCCCCCCATAGGACTAGCTCCAGCTTTTTTATACAGAGCCATTGTAGCCTGTTGTTTTTCCATTTCTTTACCTTTTGGATATTTTTTGCTTAATTCATCAATTTGCGGTTTTAACACACGCATTTTTGCAGATGACTTATAGGATTTATACGTTAATGGAAAAAGAGCTAGCTTAATTATTAAGGTCAGCAACAAAATAATTATTCCAAAATTACCAATAAAGCCTCCTAGCCAGTTAAAAATTGGAATTATAATAAATCTATTTACCCAACCAAATATTCCCCAACCAAGAGGAACAACTTTTTCGAGTTTAAGGTCGTACGCTTTTAATGTTGAGAATTTATTCGGGCCAAAATAAAACTGATATTTTTGAGTTTCAGAATTGGTATTTGCTAATGAAAAAGTAAACTCCGATTCGAAACTTTTCAAATATTTACTGTTTTTATCTTCAATTTTTTTCAACTTAACAGTTGGGCTTTCCAATTGATTCTCAGCAATAAGAATTGACGAAAAGAACTGCTGCTTACAAGCCACCCATTTTGCACTTCCCTTACTCTCGAATTTATCTTCGTCTTTACGTTCGCTTAGTTTTTCGATTTCATCATCCGACATTTTGATGTGAATATTAGTATTGTTTAATTCCCAATCACGCCCTCGTTCTAATCCAGGTATCAAATGATTCCACCTCAATGTTATATACGGATTTGTTCTCAGTTCTTCTCCTAAGCCAACCATATTAATATCGAAGTCAATCATGTAATCATCGGGTCTAACAGTATAGACATATTCGATATATTTGTCCTTACTAACTTCGAGACGCATTGCTGTTGTCAAAGGCTTATCTCCCACCTTCTGAGTTGCTGCGGTGTTTGTAGGAACGAAATACATATCATTTGTTAAAAGAGCTTTCCCCTGAGCAATCATTTCCAAGCCAAAAACAGCAGTAGAGTCGTTAGTAAACAATATCAAAGGGTCTTGATCGTAAGTTTTATAATCTTTAAGTTCAACGGAATAGATTTTTCCGCCTCGATTAGTAAGCGTAATAATCATTATGTCATTCTCAATAATAAAGAACTCTTCTGTGCCACTAGCAGAATTTTTAAATATCCCGTATTCAGTTGTAAGAGTGATATCTTTTAATGAATCTTTTTGAACTTCAGATAAAGTGTCAATATTTTCTGTTAATGAAGTTTTGGTTAAATTAATACTATCCCTTTCATTAAGTATTGCAATTTGCTCTGCTCTAATAATTGAGTCCCTAATTTTTTCTACTTGAACTATAGAATCTTGTCTGTGTTTTGCAAGGGCTACCTCCTCTTTACTCGGTTTGGTTAGTAACATATAACCTACGAGTAAAGCGCCTATCACGACCAATCCTATTATACTATTTTTATCCATAATCTATTACTCTTTTTTTATCAGATATTATTTTCAATTATTGCTTTTACAAAACCAACAAATATTGGATGTGGATTTGTAACCGTGCTTTTATATTCGGGGTGAAACTGCACTCCGACAAACCATTTGTGTTTTGGTATTTCAATTATCTCAACAAGTTTAGTTTCGGGATTTATACCTGTTGCGACCATTCCAGCTTTAGAGAACATTTCCTGATATTTATTATTAAATTCGTATCGATGTCTGTGGCGTTCGTTTATTTTAAGTGTTTTATATGCTCTATATGCATTTGAATCTCGCAAAAGTTTACAAGGATAGGATCCCAAACGCATTGTCCCTCCTTTTTCAGTAACCATTTTTTGTTCTTCCATAATGCTGATGACAGGGTTTTTACATTTGCGATTCATTTCAATTGAGTTAGCATCCTCCAATTTTAAAACATTTTGGGCAAATTCGATAACCGCACATTGCATACCGAGGCAAATACCAAGGAAAGGTATGTTGTTTTCGCGAGCATATTTTACTGCCAATATTTTCCCAGCAATGCCTCTTTGACCAAAACCAGGAGTAACAATTATTCCCTCAAATCCCTTTAATATATCTTCAAAATTATTTTGAACGAGGCTTTCGGAATGAATATATTCTACATCAACTTTTGTCTCATTGGCAGCACCAGCATGAATAAACGATTCATTAATTGATTTATATGCGTCTTTTAGTTCCACATATTTTCCTACAAGTGCGATTTTAATATTATATTTTGGGGCATTAAGTTTTTTAAGAAAATCTTTCCATAGTTTTAAGTCAGGTTTTGATCCAACATCCATATTAAAATGCTTTAAGGCTAACTCATCCAATTTTTCTTTCTGCATTTCAATTGGCACTTCATAAATAGTTTTCACATCTTGCGACTCTACAACTGCCTCTTTTTGCACATTACAAAAATTTGCGACCTTATTTCTAATTTCTGAATTAAGAGGGTGTTCTGTTCTTAATACCAATACATCGGGTTGCACTCCAGCTTCTTGCAAAGTTTTTACAGAATGTTGCGTTGGTTTTGTTTTTAACTCACCACTAGCAGCAAGATATGGCACAAGCGTTAGATGTATAACCATACAACGACTGCGTAATTCCCATCTTAATTGACGCACCGCCTCGATATAAGGTAAAGATTCGATATCCCCTACTGTTCCACCTATCTCTGTAACAACAAAATCATATTTATTTTTACCGCCAAGCAGTTTAACATGTCTTTTAATTTCATCGGTAATATGAGGAATAATTTGTACCGTTTTACCAAGGAAATCGCCACGTCTTTCTTTGTTTATGACATCTTGATAAATGCGACCTGTTGTAACACTATTAGCTTGAGAAGTAAAAACATTTAGAAAACGCTCGTAATGTCCTAAATCGAGGTCTGTTTCGGCACCATCTTCTGTTACATAACACTCACCATGTTCGTAAGGATTTAATGTCCCAGGATCAACATTAATATATGGATCAAGTTTTTGAATTGTTACTTTGTATCCTCTAGCTTGTAAAAGTTTTGCAAGTGAGGCGGAAATAATGCCTTTACCTAAAGATGAGGTTACTCCCCCTGTTACGAAAATGTACTTTGTTGTTGCCAAAACTAATTAATTTTAAAATGTTAAACTTAATCCCAGACTTGGCATAATGGGTAACTGATCCACCCTATTATAATCAACTCTGTCAAAATAAAAAATATTTTGTCTGTTATAAACATTAGTAACACTAATGTTTACTTTAAGCTCCGTATATTTCGAGAATTTAAATGTTTTATTTAAGGTTAAATCTAATCTGTGATAATATGGCAAACGTCCAGTATTAAGGTTTCCATAAATAACACCGAGTGAGCCGTTACTAGACCAATACGGATAATTAAGGCTATTATACAAATCTGTCTCTTCGTAAAATCCTGCAGTTTGAGTAAACGGGAAGCCAGATCCAAGATTCCAGCGTGCGCTTAAATTCCAGGTCTGATTTTTTCCAAAACGATAAGCTGTTACAAGATTAACATTATGACGGCGATCATAATGTGGATTATAAACACTTACCCCGTCGTCACGCTTAATCCAGCCTAAAGAATATACAAGCCATACATATATTTGGTTTTGGTCGTATTTTAACAAAAAGTCAACACCATAAGCATATCCAGATTCAATTAAGAAATCTTTTTTGAGATAATCAGGTTTGTCACTATTTGCAGGTATATCATCATATATTTTATTTCTATTAATGGTTGATAACTGACTAAAGTTCTTTAAATAACCCTCTATGTTAAAATCAATCTTTTTAGTTAAATCAATTTCAAAACCTGCAATTAAATGCTCGGATTTTTGAAGCCTGTGAGTAAGTTCTTTACCTTTAAATTCATTGGGGAGATTCAAATTTCCGCTCAAAAACCCATAAAACAAATTAACAACATCTTTATCACTATTAGCAGCCACAAGATCTTGTGAATATATTCCAGCAGCAAATTTGAATCTAAGATATTCAGTAATATTATATTTAATTCCTAAACGTGGTTCAACTGAGATGTCCCCCATAGAAGCATAATAATGTATCCTTAACCCAGGTTCAATCAACAAATTCCCTAAATTAAGTTTATATTTAAAATAGGTTGCTAATTCAGTTGTGTTTTCTTCTTGCGTCAATAATCGTCCTACAGAATTGTAATAATTAAAGTCTGTGGTAAATCCGAGTGTTTGGAGTCCCCATACAAATTGATTTTTGCCCAAAAAATATAAAAAATCAAGTCCAAGATTAAAACCTTTTATACCACTAGAGCTTGGTAAGTTGTCCATTGACTGCAAACTTATATTATAATCAGAATATGACATATTTGCTTTAATCATAACAGTTGAGCCACTTGGTACTACAATAAAGTTTGCGCCTAGCCCATAGGCATCCCAGCCCAAATTACTTAATCCCTGATAGCTCACATTGTCATTAAAATTAAATCCAAAAAGATTAACACGACTGCCATCAGGAGAATTAAGGGAAATTTTCCCATAAAGGTCGGTATAATTGAAAGGAAGCCCCAATCCTTCATTAATATACGGATAAAAAAGTTTTGATGATTGCTCGAGAAAAGATGTTTTACCTGATAAGATGTATGATAAACTTGTTTTACCCTCATTAAATTTTACCAAAGGACCTTCGATCATTAGTTTTGTTCCGAATGTACTTCCAGAAACTTTTCCTGAAAATCGGTTTGGATTTCCGTCTCGCATGGAGATATCCATTACAGATGAAATACGCCCACCATATTCGGAGTTAAATCCTCCAGTATATATATCAGCATTTCTTATTAGATCAGAATCAAAAACTGAAAAGAGTCCAATTGAGTGAAAAGGATTATATACAACCATTCCATCTAATAGTACAAGGTTTTGAATGCTAGACCCTCCCCTGATGTACAACTGTCCGCCCTGATCGCCAGTAAATGTGACTCCAGGAAGGACTTGAAGATATTGAGCAATATCGGGTTCACTACCGATAGACGGTAATTGTTGTATCTGCTGAGGCGACACTTTTATTTTAGATATACGGATTTGAGTTCTCATTTCGTCTCTTACAGCGGAAACTACTGCCTCGTCCAGAACAAATGCCGCTTTTGTCATGTAATAAGTTTTTGAAGCAATTTTTCCGTTTGTAATATTAAAAGGCTCAACAATACTATCATAACTAACGTAAGTAATTTTAATAGTATATTGGCCATCAGGGATTTTAGGTATCGAAAAATAACCGTTTCCATCAGTTGCAGCACCAAAACCTGTTCCAATTACAGATACATTTGCAAACATACATGGTTCTCCATTGTCTTTGTCCAAAACAAATCCTTTGATAGCACCAGTTTGTGCAAAAACAATAGTGGTAAAAGCAAATAATAAAATAAGAAGAAATAATCTTTTAATTGTTTTGGTCATCTTTTTTGTTTTTGTCTTTATTAGTAATTTCTCGCTCTGCTAAATCAACAGCTTTTTTCTTTTCTTTTAAGGTTTTGACCTCATCTTTGGCTTTATTTATTTTTTTCTCAAAATCTTTCAAAATACTATCAGATCCACTTGAGAAAAACCCCATATTATTTTCATACTGATTTATTTCTAGGTTAATCTCCTGTATCCTTTTCAATATTTTGTTACGTTCGTTTTGCAAACCGCTTAATTCTCCAGTTTCTTTTAGCACTTCAACTTTTGAATTAAAATTGCTAACCTCAATGGTGTTTTTGCTAAGGTTTAATTTTTCGTATATGTTATTTATTGCCGAGCGATACTCATTATACAATCTGTCCTTTTGCGAATTAGCCACATAACCAATCTCTGTCCAAGCAGCCTGAAAGCCTTTTATTTTACTAATGTTTTGGGTTTGGTCTTCAAGTGGTTTAAATTCCAATATTTCTTTTATTAAATCTTCTTTTTTCTGCAAATTATCCTTATGTTCTATTTCAATACTTGAATAAAACACTGTTTTTGCATCAAAAAACTTATTGCATGCTGCTCTAAATCGTTTCCATATTTGGTCTGAATATTTTCTCGGAACTGGACCTACGGTTTTCCATTGCTTTTGCAAGTCAAGAAAAACACTTGTAGATTTTTTCCAATCTGTTGAATCTTGCAAAGACTCAGCACTCACGCAAATTTCGAGTTTTTTTTGATAATTTATATTTAACTCTTCGTTAACAACATCGTAAAATTCTTTTTTAACATTAAAGAAACGATTACAAGCTACACGAAACCTTTCGTAAATTTCATTGTTTACTTCTTTGGGAACCATTCCGATTGTTTTCCATATCTTTTGTAGCTCCATCACTTTCTCGGTTTGCTCTACCCACTCTTTGCTAGTAGTTGGATTTACAGCATTTGCAATTTCTTCGGCTTTTTCGCAGAGTATTACCTTTTGCTCATAATTAACATTTCTTTCTTCTTTTAATTTCTCGAAATACTGCTGATATGCCTGTCTAATTTTTTTACTTATAATACTGAACCTATCCCATACTTCCTCGCGTTTATCAGCAGGAACAGGACCAAGTTCTTTCCATAAATTATGTAATTCCTGAAGACTTTTATATGATGCCAATGCGTCAGTTTCGAGCAATAATTCTTCGGCTTTTTCGCACAACTCAATTTTTTGCTCTAAATTTTTCTTAAAATCAAGATCACGAAGTTCTTTATTAATTTTTACAAAATCGTAAAATCTTTCGATTTGCAACTGATAATTACGCCATAAGCCTGTTGCCTCTGCGGCTGGTACATGTCCAATATTAAGCCAATTCTGTTGTAAGTCCTTAAACTCAGCAAAAGTTTTATTCAAAGACTCTTCACTATTTGCTAAAACTTTGATTTTTTCGATAATCTCTATTTTTAGCTGCAAGTTTTTCTCCTTTTCTTGCTCGAGACTGCCAGCAAATTCAGCTTTTTTCTTTTTATAATCAGCTAATAACTCTTTAAGATAATCTTCTGTAGAGTCTTTAGGCATCTCAAAATTAGCAGTATCGCCTGTCTGAGCGATTAACTCCTCTTTTAATCGCTCATATTCAGCTGTTTGAGTTTTATAATATTGACCTTTAAGTATTTCGATATCTTTCTTAGATTCCTCAATATTACCTTCGTGGATTAAAACTTTTAGTTTTGATAGTATCTCCTCTTTAGTCAATAAAGAGTAATCCTCCTCTCCCGTCTCGGCTGTATCTGGAATCTCATCTTCATTCAACTCCGTTTCTATTTCGTTAAAAATATCATCTTCGTTATTTTTATTAACTGTGTGTGTTTCTACAGGAACATCATTTTCTGTGTTTTCAAAAACCACATTATTTTTCTCTCCCACTGCAATCTTTTCAGTAATTGGCTCTTCAGTTTTTACTTCAGAATCAGTGTTTTCGAGATTGATTACCTTGTCCTCAACCTCATTTTCTAAGCTATCATGCTTGTTTTCCAATTCGTTACTCATCTCAACTTATTGATATTTAACACATTAAAATTAAATTAAATGTTTCTTATAAAACTTACGAAGGTATGTTTTTAATGATTTATAAACAAATTTTTATTTCTATTTCTATTTCAAAAACTTATACAACTAATTTTTACAGAATTAAATCATTACTTTTGTGTAAAAATATTATTTATGCGAATTGACATTATCACAGTTCTACCAGAAATTTTAAATGGTCCTTTAAACCATTCGATTGTAAAAAAAGCTATAGACAAAAAAATTGCAGAAATCTATATCCACGATTTAAGAGATTATGGTCTAGGAAAGCATAAACAAGTTGATGATTATCCGTATGGCGGTGAAGCTGGAATGGTAATAATGATTGAACCTGTTTATAATCTGATTAGTAAACTTAAATCTGAACGGAACTACAATCTTATATTATATACTTCGCCTGACGGAAAGCCTTGGAATCAAAAAGAAGCTAATATGATTTCTACCTTTAAAAATATTATCATTTTATGCGGTCACTACAAAGGTATCGACCATAGGATACGAGAAAATCTCATTGACACAGAATATAGTATTGGTGACTTTGTTCTTTCTGGTGGGGAGCTAGCAGCAGCAATGATTTGCGACAGTATTGTTAGAGTTTTACCTGGTGCAATTGGAAATGTCGAATCTGCTCTTAGCGACTCGTTCCAAGATGGACTCTTGGCACCACCAGTTTATACAAGACCAGCAGTATTTAACAACTGGAAAGTTCCTGATGTATTACTATCTGGAAATTTTGGCAAAATCGAAACATGGAAAGAAAACCAAAGCTTAAATCGTACTAAAAAAATTAGACCAGACCTTTTAGATAATGAAGTGTGAAGAGCGCTGCGGGGAGTGGGGAGTGGGGAGTGGGGAGTGTGGAGTTGGGAGTGTACACAGAATCACTGATTACAGGATTACAGAATTAAAAAAAACAGAGGAGTACGCTATAGGGTGTGCCAAACTTGGACATTATCAACTATAATCGAATTTTTATACTATTTTTGCACAAATTTATTTTACATGATTAGTTACCTGCAAGCCGAAAATATTAGTAAACGCTACGGAGAAAAACTTTTGTTCGAGGGGATAGATATTAATATCTCTCAAAATCAAAAAATTGCTTTAATTGCAAAAAACGGAACAGGAAAAACTACATTACTGAATATACTCGGTGGCTTAGATACGCCCGATAGTGGAGCCTTGAGTTCTAAGCGTGATCTTAAAATCTCATATTTACCGCAAGATATTAATCTCGACCCTCAAAAAAGTATTATTCAAGCCGTTTTTTTTCAGGAGGATGAAATTATTCAAGCAATCCGAAACTATAACGACTCTCTTAAAACTGCTGATAATGAGGTAATGCAAAAGGCTCTGGATTTAATGGATAGTTTAAATGCTTGGGATTACGAAGCTAAAGTAAAGCAGATTCTTGGGCAGCTTGAACTTTTTGATTATGACGAAAAAATTGCACATCTAAGTGGAGGACAAAAAAAGAGAGTTGCACTTGCTGGGACATTGATAAGTAACCCCGATTTACTAATCTTAGATGAACCTACAAATCATCTTGATTTAAGTATGATTGAATGGTTAGAAGAGTATTTATCAACAAGCGACATCACGCTTTTTATGGTTACTCACGACAGATACTTTCTCGATAGGGTTTGCACTGTTATTCTCGAATTAGATCAAGGTAAAATATTCACATATCAAGGTAATTATTCGTATTTTATCGAAAAACGGACAGAAAGAATCGAAAATCTCCAAGCAAATATTACTAGGTCTCAAAACTTGATGAAAACCGAGCAAGAGTGGATGCGTAGAATGCCAAAAGCCCGAACACATAAAGCAAAACATAGAGTGGATGGCTTTGATGAGTTGAAAGAAAAAGCAAATCGCCGCATTGATAATTCAAAGCTTGAGCTTGGCGTTGCAAGCGATCGACTTGGAAAAAAAGTTATAGATATTTATAATCTCAAAAAGAGTTTTGACGACAAATGCCTTATAAATGATTTTTCGTACAAATTTGCTCGAGGCGAAAAGGTTGGAATTGTCGGTAAAAATGGTAGCGGAAAAACAACATTTCTAAATCTTCTCGCAGGAGAAGTTTCGCAAGATAAGGGAAGAATTGATATTGGCGAAACTGTTAAAATTGCATATTACAAGCAAGACGGAATAAGTTTTGATGACGATACTAAACCAATAGATGTTGTCAAAAAAATTGCAGAATCTGTTAAATTAAAAAATGGAAAGTCATTTAGTGCATCAGGATTTTTACAGTATTTTCTTTTCCCTCCAGATATGCAGCATAACTTTATCCGTAAACTTAGTGGTGGCGAAAAACGGAGATTGTATTTATGCACTATTTTAATGCAACAACCCAATGTGCTATTTATGGACGAGCCGACAAACGACTTAGATATCATGACATTACAGGTGCTTGAAGAATATCTTATGCTTACTGATGCTACTGTTATTGTAGTTTCCCACGACAGGTTTTTTATGGATAAAATCGTTGATCATGTTTTTGTGTTTGACGGTAAAGGCGAAATTAGAGATTTTCCTGGAAACTATACTCAATATCGCAATTCTGACTTATATCAAACCGAAACTGAACAAGCTAAACCTAAAGCAAAAATAGAAAAAGCTGCATCAAAAAAACAAAATGTCGATACCGAAAAACCTAAAAAAATCAGTTTTAACGAAAAATACGAATTCGAGCAATTAGAAAAAGAACTCCCCCTATTAGACACAAAACGCCAAAATCTCGAAAATGAACTACACTCTGGAAATCTAAGCAACGAAGACTTAATACTTAAATCAGACCAATTGTCCAAACTGCTAAGCAAAATCGAGAAAAAAGAGCACAGATGGCTAGAGTTAAGCGAATTATTATAAATTATTTCCAAACAATTCACTATTATTATTTTTACATATTGTTTTTTTGTACGATATTTGTATTTAGACAAAGGTGCATAAACAAATGAGTATTAATCTTTAGAATACATTCTCATTTAAATAATATGCTTACTTTATTTAAAATAATTTTATATGAAAAAAATAGTGATATTATTGTGTGTTTTAGCAACAACATTTACCAGTTTTGGTCAAGACTATACTGACCCTCAAAATATGGATGTTGAATATAACCGAGATGCAGATTATCCAGGAGGAGTTAATAAATTTATTACAGACTTATGGGATCAAATGGAATATACACAAGACGCTATTGACGCTTTAATAGATGGCGAAATTATGGTAAGTTTTGATGTAAAACCCGACTCAACTATTAGTGGGGTGTCAATAATATCGGGCTTAGGACACGGAATTGACGAAGAATTTACTCGCATCTTACTTTCGATGAAGTTTAAACCTGCTTTAGTTGAAGGCACACCAATAAAAATGAACATGATGCTCAGTGTACCTATTCGTGTTGGACCAAAATCAAAACTCAAGCTAAGGTACGATTAACAACTATGTTACGATTGTAAACCATGCAGAGACGTACGCCGCTATAACAAAAAAATGGTGCGATTGTAAACCATGTAGAGACGTACGGCGTTATAACAAAAAAAATGGTGCGATTGTAAACCATGTAGAGACGTACGCCGCTATAACAAAAAAATGGTGCGATTGTAAACCATGTAGAAAGGTAAGGCGCTATAACAAAAAAAAAGGTGCGATTGTAAACCATGTAGAGACGTACGCCGCTATAACAAAAAAATGATGCGATT
>JAQVOR010000123.1 GCA_028702535.1 Bacteroidales bacterium | reverse complement strand
CCCCACTCTCGCTCACTCCCCACTCTCGCTCACTCCCCACTCTCGCTCACTCCCCACTCTAGCTCACTCCCCACTCTAGCTCACTCCCCACTCCCAAAATTATTGTTGTTGCTTTAACATCCATTCGGCTTCTCTTCTGATTTGAGTTTCAACTGGAATATTGTGGTTTAGTGCTTTTTTCTCAATAGCATTCAACCATTCGGGGTTATTTTTTATAGCATTTATCCAATATTGAATCCCACTATTTTCTTTTGTTACTGTATAATCATCAGTAAAATAGTTAAGTATTTGACCAATGAAACCAGTATAGTCATAATTATGTAAGAGTGTGGAGGAGGAGTAAACAACTATAAAATCAAGATTGTTAAATAGAGAGTCTAAATCAACTTCGCCAGGGTGTTTTTCATTTGTAAAACTCTCGGGAAAGACTTGTATATTGTAAAACCAATATTCTACATTACTAAAACAATTGAGAGGAATTAATTGATTTAGTATTGTCCAATAAAAACTATCACCTACTGTTAAAACTTTTGGTTTGTCTTTTCCGGCCGTTTCAAATTTTAAATTATAATATATCATCTTCTCATTGTCTAATGGAGATGATAGATTCAAAATGTTTTCTAAATCATGTTCATTTGGTCTCATTGAATCAATTACATAGTCATCAGTGATAATATCTGGAATGTCGATATCTTTTAAGTTTTCCATATATTTTAATAGCGAGTCGGCTACCCAAACTGCAGAAAAGTATGTGTAGTGAGTTCCGTTTTTAGGAAATAAATCTATGCTTACAGTATCTTTAATATCTAAAAACCATTTGTTAAAATCGATGTAATTGATATTATATTCTTCAAGTTTTTTTACATAATATTCATAATCGTTAGGCCTTGGTTTATAGGAGTCGTACTGTTTTGGGAACTTATCGTTATAATAAAAAGCACTAGATGGAGTTATGACAAAAATAAATTCTACTCCGTGTTCATTTAAGTTGGTAATAAGGCTGTCCGTGATTACAAACAGGCTGTCAATTTCATTTTCATTTTGTTTTTTAATACCTAGATACCTTTCAATATTATAATCAAAAAAAAGATGCCGATCTTTACCAATTACAACTTCGTCAGTATTTGATGTTTTAAAAATCCAATAATCTATATTATTTATTGCTCTCACTAACGAATTTCTAAATCCAAAATTCCCTGCAACATAATTCTCAACTAAGTTTTGATAAGTTCCTTCTTTCCAATCTTTGTAATGAAATGTAGGGAAGTGTACTGGGGCATTTAGTCCCTCTAATGGTTCGGATTTGTGAAATTTTATAAACCTTTGTATTATTGGTATAAATAGTACCAAAATTAGAAATATGAAACAATATTTTTTTATTTTATCCATCAAAATCTAAAATAAATAAAAGGATTAAAGCCTCCTAATGAAATATGAGAAGCACTAATAAAAAGTAAAGCGAGAACTATAAGTGTCATTGGAATAATTTCATAACGATTATGGTTTTTATAGAAAAACCAATTCTCAAGTTTTTCACTAAATTTGAATATAGTAATGAAAGCAAAAACGCTTCCTATTATGAGGTAGAACCAGAATTTATTAGATAAATAAATAAATGTGTCGGTATTTACAAACTCGAACATTCGTTTTATATAATCTACTCCATACTCCAAACTTTCGGCTCTAAAGATTGCCCATCCAATTAAGGTAATTACATAGGTAATTATTATCGATGGATACTTACCTATTTTTTTTGTGAATTTTATTAAAAACAACCGGTCTAGTATCAGAAATACTCCATGGAATATGCCCCAAACAACAAAATTCCAAGCAGCTCCATGCCATAATCCAGATAAAAAGAAAACAATCCAAAGATTAAAAAACAATCTAGCTTTGGAGTTGACTCTGCTTCCTCCTAATGGGATGTATAAATAATCTTTCATCCATCTACTTAAAGTCATGTGCCAACGTCTCCAGAACTCTGTTATGTTACGCGACACATACGGATTGTTAAAGTTTTCAGGAAAATCGAAACCAATCATTTTGCCGATTCCAATGGCCATATCCGAATATCCAGAGAAATCATAATATATTTGAAATGAGTATGCCACAATTCCAATCCAAGTAATTTCGGTACTAAGAAGGAATGGGTCTATTGCAAAAATCTCATCTACAACGATACCTAAAGAATTTGCTATCAGTACTTTTTTTGCTAACCCAATTATAAATCTATAAAATCCCGCTAATCGTTTTTCGTTAGTTTCGGTTTTAGACCTGTCTATAATTTGATGTGCAATTTCGTTATATCTTACAATAGGACCCGCAATCAGTTGAGGAAAAAGCATAATATACATTGCATAATCGACAAATTTTTGCAAAGGTTTGCTGGTACCACGGTAAATGTCGATTGAATAACTTAGTTTTTGGAAAGTAAAAAAAGAAATTCCAATAGGTAAAATAACTTCTGTCCACTTTACAGAATTACCACCAAGTGATTCAGTAATAATATTAAAGTTTTCTACCATAAAGTTTGCATACTTAAAATATGCTAACATCCCAATGTTTAGAATAACAGATAAAACTAATAGTAGTTTCTTTTTATCGGGTAGTTTAAAAAGCAGTTTAACTATGTAGAGGTCAATAATAAGAGAAACAAAAACCAAAACTATAAATGTAGGAGCTCCCCAGGCGTAAAAAAGTGTACTGAAAATTAATGCTACACTATTTTTATAGTTTTTACTAACAGCAAAGTAAGGAACCAAAAATATTGGCAAAAAATAAAATAAAAATAGTTAACTGCTAAAAACCATTTATTTACTTATATTTAATTAAAAATTGTAACAAGATTGCGAAGATACAACTAAAATTTTGTACGCAAATTTTTTTATATTGTTTATGCAAATATTTTATGCAAAGATTCAAAAGTTATTAACAAAGTAAGCTATATTCAAGATAAACCTATTTGTGATGATATTTGTGTGCTTGAAATACTAGTTGTATGTCGTGAGTTTTAATTTATTGTCCCTGTCATTCCTGTTCCTACATCAATTAATCACGACATTACTCGTTATTTATAATTAATATTACTGTTTTTAAGCGTTCTGAACTCAAGAATTATATCTAACTCAGATTTTGAGGATTAATGTTTTTCATTTCTCTCACGATTTTTAACTGCACTCATTGATTTAGATTGTTTTTGTTCTTTAAAGTTCAAAAAAACTAAATATTGTGTTTGTAAAATCATGTAAAATATTAACTTTGTATCAGTTTTGTGATAAAAAACGAAGAATGAAATGTATAGCTTTAATAGGTCTGGTTTGTAGTTTAAGTTTTACTAATCTTGTAAATGCACAGTATGAATATGTTAGTAAGTCTGCATATAAAGCTGATATTTCATATTTAGAAAAACTTGAAGCATCTGAAGATATAAATGCTTTGATAATGCGTTTACGAAAGGTTTATGAAAAAAGTACTATTGAATTAGAGTATTTAGAGCAACAAAGTGAGGAACTCCAGAAATTGCAGGCTGATGTTAGAGATTTTATTGCTCCGAGACCTGCTTCTTATCATAATGTGAAAATTGAAAAAAAAATTGTTGATAATTTGTTGAAAATTACTGATATTGTATTTGTCGAAAGTGTCAATTTGCAAAATGATGACTGGAAACTAAGTCAGGGTGGTACATATAAATATTATGAGTTCGATGCAGTTGGAAAAAGCTTGTTGAATAACTATATCCTTTTAAATGGATATTATAAAATCGAGCTGAGCCGAAAGACCAGTAGCTTACATAATAGAGCAAGGGACGAAGCGTATGTTTATGTCGAATATAAACGCTCAATGACATATAAAAATTATTTTCACCGTTTAATAAGAAAATGATATGGAATTAGGAATTGGAACAAGACTTAACCATAAAGAGTATGGTTTTGGAGTAGTAATTCAGGTTAAAGCAAATACTTATCTTATTACTTTTCAAGAGCACGGGACTCGTGAAATAACCAAAAATTATGATGGGTTAGAAATTATTGACCTCATGGAGCAGCCCGATGATCTTATGAGCTATGAAATGATGGAGCTTAGCTTAATTAAAATATTACGTGAGTTCTCAGACCTTCAGGAACTGGTTCCTATTGCCGATAAGTGGAGAGGAGGGAAGTTGGTCTTACACCCTGGTAATGTGGAGTTAAAAACTTACGAAATGCCAATAACAACATTTTTTAAGAAAATTGTTATGGTACGCGACAGAATTCGTGTACTTGAGCAAAAAGTGAACTCCAGCAATATCGAAGACGACGAAAAAATTGCTATCCAACAATATATTACTCGTACGTATGGCAGTCTTACTTCATTTAATATTCTGTTTAAAAATAAATCAGACCAGTTTGTCGGAGAATCTGGAAAATTATAAACTTTTGCTTAATTGTTTTGAGTATAAAGTTTGAGTAAGAATAATAAAGATAAAACGGTTTGATTATTATAGAGATAATCAAAATCTTAGGAACAGTTTTTGTGGCTGGGATATAAAAATAAGTATTAATCAATGAAAAATATTTGTCTTTTTTGGATCTGTTTTCTTTATGCAGGTTTTTTGTTTTCTCAAACCAATGGCGTAAAGCAACTCGAATGTTGGCAAACTAATTTTAACAGAACCGAACAATTATACTCTGAGATACTTGACCTAACAGAAATTAAAGCAAACGATAAACTAATTTATATTAAATCGAAAGATGCTCTTAATTGTATTAAACTTGGAATAGCCCAGTGTGAAGCTGCAAAAATTAGTAATCCCAATTTAACGGATGATGCAAATTATATGATATTGCGTTCATGTCTGCAAGGAGCATGGTTTAATCAAATAGAGCAAACAAAACAAATATTTACTGATAGTTTAGCTCGATCTTTAATTGATAAATGTTTTATGTTACGCGCTACTGTTACGTCAATTCCGTATTATGAGCTTAATTATAAACTCGAAAATATAGATGGTTTTGAACAAACATTTTTTGATCAAGTGTTTTTGAGTTTTCTTCACGCTGTTGAGGATGGCGACAAAAAAACTGCTGTCGAAATGGGAAACCTATATATTGATGATATGTATTTTGTTTATGCTGACAAGTTTCCTGCAAATATTTTTACAGATTCTGAATTGTTTTATGAGCAAAATCGTGTTTTTCGGATTGTTAACGTGTTAATTCCATTAATCGATGATATTGGGCAAAAACTTGATTTGCAGATCTTGATGCTCGAATATATCGCTAATTTTCATTTTGAAGAAAAACTTGTTGATAATACGTTTATCCTCAACACTAACGAACTTAATACAATTAGCGAATGCGAAGATTTCGTTATCAAGAATATAAGACATGCCGATGATGCTAAATCTTATTATTTGCGTCTCGCAGATGCTTTTTTTCTACTTAATCAATATCAAAAATGCGTTGATTATTTTTCAAGAGCAATTGTAAATGTTGTGGCAAGTAAAGAAGAGTTAAAGCACTTTATTGAATTTACAAAACAAATAGCAGATACGGATGAAGACTCTGCATGTATCACATATTGTAAGCAACAGATAAATAAAGCTTGTTTACTTTATAGGGATAAGCGTAATGTTTTAGATGATGAAGATGAACTGAATTTTTTGAAAGAAAACTTCTTATTTGCTGGGAATGTTGATATGGCTCAGAAAATACAAGGAAGAATCCAAATGATGGAGGAAGAACTGATTGAGCAAGAAAAGCGTCAACAAAAAATGGAGAGATTTAGTTTTCGCTTGGGGTTTGCACCTTTAAGATTGTTTTATATCAATAAATTTCATCAGTTTTCTCTTATGGGCGATATTAAAATTAAAGGGTTTGAACAAGGTTTTAGATATTGTCGTTATAATGGATTTGAAGATAAATACAGATTTGGAGCTTGGATGTATGTTCCAGATGATCAAAAATCATCAAACACCTATACTGGAAACGAAATATCATATTGGGTAACTATATTAAATTCTTATGACGAAAATTTAGAACATAAATTATGTCTTGAAGCCCGACTAGCAAATTATAAATTTGATACTGTAAATGTGAATATTATTAATCGTGAATTTGATTACGTGCAGTTTTATGATTGGCCTGTAAATCCTGTTGGACATCGTTATGATATTAGTTTTGTTTATCGAGCTACTTTTTTTGCTGCTGATATTTTCTTTTTTGAGGTAAACTTTGCATTGGGTTTGGGTTATCGTTATTTAAACACTAATTTTAATAATAAGGTATTTATTGTTGATGATGTGAGATATTCTGATGATCGCTGGCCAAAGATGACTGCACCAATTCGATTTGGCTTTAGAACAGGAATAAGAATTTTTTGATATCCAAAAATAAATACTTATTTTCACGTTTCTAAAATCATTGTTTATTGTTCTTAATTTGTTGTTGAAAATGAATTTAAAGAAATACACTCCTTATATAATTATTGCAATTTTTGCATTTGTAATTTATGCGAATACGCTTGGACATCAATACGCTCTTGATGATAAAATGACTTATTGGAAAAATGAGTTTGTGCAGCAGGGTGCCAGTGGAATCAAAGATATTTTATCTTATGATACAATGGCGGGGATGTTTGGTAAAGATAGCAAAGAACTCGAAGGGGGCAGATATCGACCATTATCACTTATTACTTTTGCTTTGGAAGTAGAACTTTTTGGAAAACCAACAAGCGATGTTTCAGCAAAGCAAGAGTTTATCGGTAATCCAGGATTAAGCCATTTTATAAATATAATACTTTATTGTATTTCTTTATTGATATTATTTCAAGTACTTACAAAATTATTTAGAGACTATAAGCCGAAATTTTGGTATCTCGGTATCCCATTTATAGCCACAATGCTTTTCGCCGCTCATCCGCTACACACCGAGATTGTTGCAAATATAAAAGGACGTGATGAGATTTTGGCTTTTCTTTTCTCAATCGCCGCATTAAATTCCATAATAAATTATATCGACCACAATAAAAAAACAGAGCTTATAAATGCTTTTGTATTTATTTTTCTTGGCTCCATGTCAAAAGAAATAAGTATTACTTTTCTTGCGGTTATTCCTTTTAGTATTTATTTCTTTCGCAAAGAAAAGCTTCCAAAATACATTATCAGTTTTGTGCCAATTTTAGCAGGGGCATTGTTGTATATGATTATTAGACAAATTGTGATTGGCGATCAAGCAGATATTGCAGCTACACAATTAATGAATGACCCATTTTTGGAAGCAACAACAGGTCAGAGATATGCGACTATCTTTTACACACTGTTAATTTATCTTAAACTTCTGATTTTTCCGCATCCATTAACTTGGGATTATTACCCTTATCATATCGAGATTATGCAATGGACAGATTGGACAGTATTACTAAGCTTAATGCTACATCTGGCACTAGGAATTATTGCAATTTTAGGATTGAAAAAGAAAAGTATTTACTCGTTTGCAATAATTATTTATTTGGTAACATTATCAATTACTTCAAATCTGTTTTTTAGTATTGGGGCATTTATGAGCGAAAGATTTATTTATGTATCATTACTTGGATTTTGTATTGTTGTTGCTTTTCTTATCTCTGAAAAGTTGCCTCAAAAGATTGGACATTTACAAAAATATCGTAAAACTGGATTAACGATTACAATTTTGATTTTATTAGCCTTTTCAGTTAAAACTGTTAGTCGCAACTCTGTTTGGGAAAATAATCTTACTCTTTTTGAGCACGATGTAAAAATTTCATCAAACTCTGCTAAAGGTAATAGCACTTATGCAAGTGAGTTGTATAAACTTTCTGAAGATGCCGAAACTGCTGGCGATACTGTGTTAAGGAACGAATATCTAAAAAAAGCAATGCCTTATTTCGATAAAGCAATAGAAATCTATCCTCAATATTCTGAAGCTCTGGTGCGAGTAGGAAATATTTATTACAAACTATATGGCGATTATAAAACTATGTTTGATTATTATATTCGTACCTTAGAAGCAAGTCCCTTAAACGCAGATGTTTGGAATAATACTCTTGGCGTTCTTATGTATAATATAGATGAGCCAGTTTACGAAAAAGAAATATGGCTTCAGTATATGGGTTGTGCTCCAGAACGTGTCGAACCGTATTTCCAAATTGGCGATTTACACTATTTTACTGAGCTGGCAAATCCCGATTCGGTAGTTTTTTATTACGAACAAGCTGCTAAGATTACGCCTTTAGACTTTGAGCGTTTATTTAGATTAGGTGTATCTTATGGTAATATTGGTGGATTTATAAAAGCCCGAGAATATTTGCAAAGAGCAGCCTCAATAAAAGACGATGCAGAAGTTTTGAGATATATCGGAATTACTTATGGCATGGAAGAAAATGACATAAAAGCACTAGAGTATTTTGAGAAAGCTCTAATACTTGATCCTGAAAATGAAATGCTAAAGCAAAATGTTAAAATTGCTCGTGAACGATTAACAGTAAAGTAGATTGAGTTATGAAGGCGTTTTTATCAATTATTATTAACCTGAGTTCGACATAATTTTTAAAGTTCAAATTTGTAAATTTATTTTGTCAGTAGAAAAGTTGTTAAAACTCGAAATTATATTCGTAGTGAAAAGTTGAGATTGTTTATGTTCCTTCGACAAAAGCGCACTTCGGCAGGCTCACTTCGGCAGACTCAGTGCATCGCAGTACATCGCAGTGCAGCGCATCGCAGAACATCGCCTGACGGACAAAATAGAAATTACATTGTTGGCTTTTACTGACATTGAAGCCCTACGAGCCATAAAAATGATTTTGTTAGCAAGTAGTTTTATTATTGTTTTTTAGTCTGTAAGTTTTGTTTACGGATTACGAGTTAGAGTAATATTGCAAACTAAAATTTTTGTCTGGACATAAACAACTTTGAT
>JAQVOR010000025.1 GCA_028702535.1 Bacteroidales bacterium | reverse complement strand
ACAATTACCAGTAATTGGCAAGAAGCTAAGGAGCTTAAAATAGATTTTTTAAAGGCATCAACTCCCGACCTGAATATGGGGACCGATATTGGCATTGCATCATCTTTATATGGAGTTGCATGCAAAGAGAATATAAAGTATATTTTAATTGGGCAGTCGTTTAGAACGGAAGGAGTAAAGCCAATTTCTTGGTCTTTTTTTGATGGAAAATATCTAAAAAGTGTGCACAATAAGTTTGGAAACTTGAATTTGAAGAAATGGAAAAGTGATGACCCAGGTTTTAATTTTGGAGTAAAAGAGCTGTTGTATTATTCTGTTGTTAAAGGCATTAAAACTTTCACTCCAATGTACTACTACGATTATATTAGGAACGATGCCGACAAAATTATTAAAGAAAAGCTTGATTGGGTGTATCCGGGTGCTCATTATTTCGACGATTTATACCATAGTTTAATAAAATACGTACATAGAGTAAAGTTTAATATTGACATGAATATGAATAGTGATTCTGCTATGGTTCGTTCTGGTCAAATGAAAAGAGAAGATGCTCTAAAACGAGCTCATGGTGTATATTCAATCGAAGACCCAAAAATTATTGATTTATGTATCAAGCGTTTAGATATTACAAGAGAAGAATTTGACCAATATATGAATTTGCCTGCTAAAACTTTTAGAGATTACAAAACAATTTATAATATGATACACATCTTTAAAGTCCCGATTTATTTAATGTCTTTAATGCATTTCATACCCAGGATTACCTACGATAAATATTTTAACATTGGAAAATAATAATTGAGAATATGTATATACTTGGAATTAATGGAGGAGTAAGATTAGGTTATCAGGATATTTCGGCGAGTTTAATAAAAGATGGAAAAACTATTTTTGCAATTGAAGAAGAACGCCTTAATAGGATTAAATTTTCTCCAGGACAATTGCCAGAATTATCGATTTTTAAATGTCTCGAATATGCTGGAATTGAGATGAAGGATATAGATCTCGTTGCAAGTCACGGATCTACGTGGGGAATCGCTTACGAGAACATTCTTAAAGCCTATTTTTCAGATACTTTTGGTTACTGCCCACCATTAAGTTTTGTTCATCATCACGATGCTCATTCGGCTAGTGCATTTTATGGCTCAGGTTTCGAACAAGCTATGATATTAAGTATGGATGCCTCTGGAGATGGTGTCTCTACTCAATTATCTATCGGCAAAGGAAATAAAATAGACTTGTTTAAACGATATTCAAGACCAAATAGTTTAGGGATTTTTTATTCAATAATCACTCAATTATGTGGCTTTAGAAGAGACAGCGATGAATATAAACTAATGGGATTGTCTGCGTACGGAGATTCAAATAAATTTGATTTTAGCCAAATGCTTAATTTTGATGGAGGAGAATTGTTTTTTGATGAATCTTTTCTAAAGCCAATAAAATCTGGCGAGTCGCAGCCTACAAGGCAAGAAATGGCTTATAGTGACAAGCTTATCGAAATGCTTGGAAAACGCAGATTAAAAACCGAGCCCATTACCCAGCACTATAAAGACATTGCAGCATCTGCACAAAAACAATTTGAGAAAGTAATAGTAGAGATTGTTGTCGATTTTCAAAACAAAACAGGATTAAGGAAATTGTGTCTAGCTGGTGGGGTTGCGTTAAATTGTTTGGTAAATCAAAAGCTGATGAATTTAGAATGTATTGATGAAATATACGTGCAACCAGCATCAGGCGATTCGGGAATATCACTTGGAGCTGCAATGTTTGCTTCTGCCCAAAATGGGATTAGGCCTTTACCTATTGAAACAGCCTTGTTAGGATCTGAGTATTCGAATATAGAAATAGAACAGGCACTAGTTGATACTGGGATTAATTATAAGCGAGTTGATGATATTGCCAAAATTGCTGCAAAATTGATTTCTCAAAATAAAGTAATTGGATGGTTTCAAACTAGGATGGAGTTTGGTCCAAGAGCATTAGGTTCACGAAGCATTTTGGCAAATCCTGCAATGCCAAATGTTAAGAATGTAATAAATCAAAAAATCAAATTTAGAGAGGCATACAGACCATTTTGCCCATCTGTGATTGAAGATGAAGCACATAAGTATTTTAAAGGTAAAGCACAAAAATCTCCTTTTATGAATATTACCTTTGATGTAACTCAGACTGCTATTGATAATCTTTCAGGAATTGTTCACGAAGATGGCACTTCGAGAATTCAGACAGTAAATAAAAAAATGCAGCCATTATTTTATGACTTGTTGATGGAGGTTAAAAATCTTACAGGACACCCTGTGGTTGTAAACACAAGCTTCAACACTAATAATGAGCCAATTGTTATGGCTCCAATTGATGCACTCGCAACATTCTACCGTAGTGGACTTGATGCATTGCTTATTGGCAACTTTTTAATTTTGAAATGGAAATTCTAATATTAAATTTACCGTACAAACGGAAGATAATAAGAAAGTATTCTTGTTCTTATCATGCAAATGGATTTTTGTATCCGCCATTAGAATTAGTGCGTGTTGCAAGTATTATTAAAGAAAAGAGTCCTAATTGCAAACTTAGTTATATTGATGCGATAGCACTTAATCTATCATACAAAAAATGCAATGCTGAGATTTTGATGCTTAAACCAGACATTATAATTACTTTAACATCGATTGACTTTATCGGAGAAGAAAGGAATTATTTAAAAAGCCTCAAAACTTTGATTGATGCTAAATTAGTTGTGATAGGATATATAGCTTCAATGTTCCCACATAAGTTTTCGTTTGCTGACGTGGTGTTGGGAAACAATTTTGAATCTCTTATTAATGAAGCATGTGTTCCTGATAAAATATCTGTTGAAGCTTTCGTTACAAGTCTAAAAGCAAATAAGGATAAAGATTATAATTTTGACCCTGATATTATTCAAAAAGTTGATTTGTCATTTGTTGATAATAATTTATACTCTGAGCTTTTCGCAAAAGGTAAAACAGCATTTACGTATTTTTCATTCGGATGTCCGTATAAATGCACTTATTGTATTCGAACTTATGGTCTCAATAAACATTATTATCGCAGTACCGAAAATATTTTGAATGAGATTGAGGAATATGGAAAAAAAGGATATAAGAATATTCGGTTGTTGGACGATAACTGTAATTTAAACAAAGATTTACTTTGCAAAATTTTAGATTATCAAAATAAGCAGGGGGTTGAGTTTAATTATTTTGGCTTAACCAGATTAGATCTATTAGATGAAGAATCTTTGGACTTGTTCGGGAAGCTTAAATTTAAAAATCTGTTAATAGGAATTGAAACGATAAATGAGAAAACTCAAATTGAATATAATAAGAAGTTAGACTTAGATTTCGCTAATATCAATGATAAATTTTCTTTGCTAAAGAAAAAGGGAGTAGAAATAACAGTGTTTATATTGTTTAATCCATTAACTGAAACAAAACTTGATTTAAAGAAAACTCTGAAATTCCTTTCTAAGCTTCCAATTAATAACGCTGGGTTGTCTTTTGTGAATCCATATCCAGGAACAGAACTGTTTAAAAAAAATAGAAACGAAATAGATTTTTATTTTGAAAATGAATATAAATCGCAATTTAACGAAAAATATTATAAAAATATAAAAAGCGTTGAACTTTGGTTTATGGTGTCATTTTATCTGTCATCACCAAAAAGAATATTTTATTTGTTAAAAAAGTCATTGTTGAATCCAAGACAAGTTTTCAAGATAATTTGTGGAAGCTTTGGTTATTTGTTTACAAAAGAAAAGAATAACTATTTTTGATTTAGTTTCTCGGCATAATAATTTAAGAATTGATGCAAGTTTTTAATTCTGAATAGCTTTCCTTTTCCATTCTCTTTTATAAAAACTAAATTGAAAGAACAATCATCTGTCCCATCTTTTTTTAATTTTAGATTTGTGTAATTAAAAGGGTCGGTAACATCAAGTGAGGATAGTACAAAGTCGGCTCTGCTTTCGTACATAGTTTTAAAAACATCACTTATAAAAATACTCATATTGTGATTGTAATTATCGGTAGTAAAATACTTTGATCTTATTTCTTCGTTGTATTGGGATAATTCAATTTCGGAGAGTAAATGTTCAAAAAACTCGGTGCTGTCGGTTGGGAAATATTGTTGCATTTGCCCAGAAGGGGCTTCAATAATTGTCATAGCTGACCTAAAAAGTAAATTGTTTGATTTGTTGTGCAAATACAATAAAGAAAGTACCACGCAGATTGTCATTACTGTAACAAACGAATAAATAAGGCTATTATAAATTTTCTTATTCATCATAATTCTTTATTTTGATAATAGCAGAATCGTTTTTAAAAGTAATCTTGTCTGTGTTGAAATGTCTATTAAATTTTTCTATCCAAAGCTCTAATTCTGCGTCATTGTTTATAAGATCTTTTTCGAAGATAAATAATGTGGAGGGCTTTGTTTTTATTTCTTCTATTATAATTGTTTTAATTGCCGGATTATTTATTCCTTCCGAAATTTTTTCAAATCTATTATTCATTTCCATTTTGTATTTGCGATATTTTCCCGAGTTAAATTCTAAAAAAATATTCTTAAACTCATTCGGTTGAAACGCAATAAAAACAAAACTTAGCAATATAGTATAAGTAATAATTACATTTAATTGAGGTAGGAGTTTATCTAGAAATTTAGGTAAAACTTTTCCTAGAAGAATGGGAGTTAAGATAAAAATAATTATTCCATAAGCCCAATTTATATAATTTATTAGTCTTATTGGATAGCCATCGTTAATCATATTCTTGTTAGTAAAAACAAAAATATAATAGCAGAAATACATAACACTAAAACCTCCAATAATTGTAAAAATAAGTTCTTTGCTTGAAAATATTACTCTGTCAGCAATTTTTGATTTATGAAAGAAAACTGATATGCAAATAATTATTGGAATGCACACTGGATTTAGAAAAGTCCATTTGAAAACAGTATAGAAATAAGGAATAAATGTTGTTTTGAATGTTTGTAAAAAGTATTGTGGATTATATTCTATTGGAGAGCCAAAAACTCTTAAAGAGTTGCCAGGTATTACAGCTATAAATAATGAACTTAAAATAAATATTGTTGATAGAGCAAAAAATTCATGTTTTAAATCTCGACGATATTTAAGGGTGTAATAACCAATTATTAAAATTATATAAAAATTTATGAAGATGTTAAGTTCAATTGTTCCAAAACTTAAGAATAGCGTTAGAAATGTAATGAGCGAAAAGAAAAGTTTTTTTAATGTGCTATTTGCTTTACAGATTAAAAAGAAAAATCCGACCCAAGTAAAAATGAAAATCCACGATACAAGATAAACATAACTTGACCCAATATAGAATATATCGTAAGCAATACTTGGACTTAAAGCAAAATGGAGTAGAACAAAACAAAAACCAAATACAATAATATCCTTTGTTTTAAGTATTTGCTTAAAAATCTGTTTAAAAAGGAATAGTGCCGATGCGGAAGTTATCAGGATAATAAAAATTGAATTTATCTTGTGAAATTTGACCCCACCAACAGTGAAAATATCCAAGCCATACAACACATTTGCAGTATAACGAGCATCATAAACTAATAGTATTTTAACTGCATTGGATATTGGTTTAAAAGTTCCATCAGGGCTTGTAAGTGCAATATCTTCGGCATTTGGAAAAGAATGAAATGCAGCTAAAAATAGCAGAAAAAATCCAACAAATAATGTAGAGTATAATAGGATTGAATTTATCTTTAAGATTGGTTTTGCAAATTTATTTTTGGGCTGCCTCCACGAAAAATAGGCAAAATATATTGCCGACACAATCAGTAACAGTAAGATTAGCTTTTTTAGGTTAATCTCAAATATTCTCAGAACTCTTTTGAAAATCGATTTTTCTCCAACAGAACTGATTATTATCTTTTCATTTTCGAGTGTATATTTATATTTTAATTCTCGTTTTGTTTTGGAATTGTATATTTTAATATACTCTTCTGAATTGTTTTTTTCGGTTGTAGTGGGAATAACAATAATATTATAAAAATATCCGTAATCAAGTTTGAAATGATTTTTACTTGAGGAGTCTGGGATAACTATTAGTTTTTGACCTAAAGTTGTGCTAACAAGGACTTGTGGTTTATTTAAGGATTCGAACTTTGTTTGATTAATTTGTAAATAAATAGGGTAATAAATATTTGTTCTTGATATATAAATTCCAATTAAAATTATGCAAAATAAAACTGAAAATGTTAGCAAAACTTTGCTATTCTTCATTATGAATAATATGAGTTTTTTGTTTTTCAAATTTTCCTATTTATGGCATTCAATTACAAAGTATCATTTTCTTTTTTATTTCTGTTCGTAAATTTCAAATTAAAATAGAGCTTTATTAATTCTATAAAAGCAAGAAATATTATTTTTATTGATGCCCCTTTTGAAACACCGCCATCTCGTGGGTGATAAGTAGAAGGGACTTCAACAACCTTATATTTGTTTTTCAACATTTTTGCACAGATTTCACTTTCCACTAAGGAGCTTGTCAATACGGGTGAAATATGGTCAAAAAATTCTTTTTTATAAATTTTTATCCAGTTTACATCTCTAAGTTTTATTCCTAGCAAATATCTATTTAAAAACTTATTGAAATAGCTTAGTGATTTTCGGAATAAGGTATATCTTATTTTTTGAGTTCGGTAAAATGATATAATTGTTTGAGGGGGAATAACAGAAAAAGGGAGTAATTCTTGAGTGTTAAATTGACCATCGGCCGGAATTGCACAAATATTCTCGAATCTTGCTTTTCGATATCCACTGAGCAATGCTTGACCGATACCTTGGTTTGTGGGATGATTTATTACTAGAATTTTATCATTGGGGAGATAAGTCCTGATTTCTTCTTCTGTTTTATCTGTACTTCCATCATTTACAATAATTAATTCCGAATGATCCGGATTTAACTCTTTTAGAGCTTCAAGGCTTTGTTTAATTACTTTACCAATTGAGTTATCTTCGTTAAAAGCAAAGATGATTATTGACCATGTTTGTAATTGCTTATCCATTAAAGTTCGATAGTTTTGCCGTTTTGACACATTGATTTTTGTGCCGAATCAAGAATTTTGATAATTTCTATTGAGAAGTCAGCATTGGCTAATGGTTTTGTTTTGTTTTTAACCGCATTGTAAAAATCTTCAATCATATATGATAATGCTTCGCGAGTATCGTATTTCGGAACAAAAACATCTCCAATTCTGTAATCTATTAATACACTACCCTTTTGCTCTTCGGTAAAGTTATAACCAGAATCGTAAAGTTTAATCTTCTCCGATGGCTCGATATCATTATAAATAAGCATTTTTTTGTCGCCACCAATTAGCATCTGACGGATTTTTACAGGAGATGACCAACTACAATGTATGTGCGAAATAAGCTCAGAATCATAAAACAGATTTAAGTAAGAAATATTTTCGATTCCACTTTTATAATGGCATTTTCCAGTTGCCGAAACAGCAATAGGTCTTTCTTTAATTAAATAATTGATTATAGATAAGTCGTGTGTTGCTAAGTCGGTTAAAACATTTATATCATTCTGAAAAATTCCTAAATTTATCCTAGTTGAGTCGATATAAAGTATTTTTCCTAATTCCTCTTTGTCAATAATTTCTTTAATTTTTTGAACAGCCCCATTATATAAAAAGGTTAAATCTGTCATTAAAACCAGTCCTTTATCTTCAGCAGTTTGTTTAAGTAGTTTAGCTTGATCATAATTTATTGCTAAAGGCTTTTCCATTAAAACGTGTTTATTGTTTTGCAAAGCTTTCATTCCTAATTCGAAATGATTTCCAGGATTTGTTGCAATAATAATGCAATCAGTTTGCTCGTCCGATATTACTTTATCAACGTCTGAACTAATTTTTATGTTAGAATATTGCGATTTTAAAATGTCAAGTTTTGAAATGTTTTTATCACAAACAAATTTTAAACTAAAATTCAAGTTATTAATTACATTTCTAACTATATTTGGTCCCCAGTAACCATATCCTATAATACTTACTTGCATTTTTCATGTAGTTTAGTCGAAACAAATATAATATTTTTTAGAATAGTTAGCTATAAATTTAGCAAAACAACTGTTTTCTGTGAAAACACTTTGATGAGAAGTCGCTTTGTTAAAAAAAAATTGCAGTTGAGTAAGCCTTTTATGTGAATATTTAAAAACTTTACTAATATTGTACTATAATTAATCATTATAATAATGAAAGTTCCATTTAACGATTTGTCCAAATTGCACTCTGAATTAAAAAATGAGTTTCAACATACTTTTGAAAGTATAATTGAAAATAGTGCTTTTGTTGGAGGTAAACATGTGGGGGAATTCGAATCTTGTTTTGCTAAGAAATTAGGAGTTAAACATTGCATTGGTGTTAGCAGTGGTACTGCAGCATTGTTTGCAAGCTTTAAAATGCTTGGATTTACTTTTAATGATGAGATAATTTTACCAGCAAACACTTTTTTTGCATGTGCCGAAGCAATTAGTTTATGTGGAGCTACTCCAATTTTTGTGGACAATGACGAATATTTTAATATCAATGTAAATAAAATTGAACAAAAAATCATCACAAAAACTAAAGCAATTCTTGCGGTACATTTATATGGGCAATCAGCCAATTTGTCTGCATTACAAAATCTTTGCACAACTTATAATTTGTTGCTAATTGAAGATTGCTCTCAATCTCATTTTAGTTTTTATAATAAAAAGATCCTTGGCACATTAGGAAAAGCTGCGATATTCTCTTTTTATCCAGGTAAAAATTTGGGTGCTTTTGGTGATGCTGGTTGCGTTGTAACAAATGACGATGAATTAGCACATAAACTTAGATTGTTTCGTAATCATGGTGAGTATCAAAAATCAAAACATCAATTGATAGGTTTTAATTGCCGATTGGATGGAATTCAAGCAGCAATTCTTAAAATTAAACTGCAATATATTGATATTTGGAATGAAAAGAGGCGTGTTGCTGCCGAGTATTACATCGAATTATTAAAGGATTGTAAGAGTATCATTTTGCCAAAGATTATGCCCCAAAATACACACACTTTTCATTTATTTGTAATCAAAGCTTTGAAAAGAGACAAGTTGAAAGATTTTTTAGCCGAAAACGAAATCGGAACTGGAATTCATTACCCGATTGCTTTGCCTTTTCTCTCTGTTTATTCACATCTTGGAGCTAAAGAAAAAGACTATCCCGAAGCATTTAAAAATCAGAAAATGATATTATCACTACCTATCTATCCAGATATAAGTCGCCAACAAATTAGGTATGTGGTAGATAAAATAATTGAGTTCTACGCAGAAGATTAAAAGTAAGAAGGCTCTGAACTTATCGCAAAAAGACAATTAAAGTAATTTTAATGCAAGATAAATTATGCCTGAAGCAAAATACAAGCACCTATAAATGTTTCGTATTAATAATGCTTTAGTTTTAACATTTCGAATGTTTAATAATAACAGAAGTAAATGTAAAAAAGATGCAGAAAAAAAACATATCCATGCTATAAGAGAGATTGTTTCGATAGCGTATAAATAGCTTATTAGAAAAACATTAATTATTAAAATAATCAGTAAAACAATTGAAGTTCTTTTTATGCCAAACACTACAGGCGATGTTCTAAACCCAGAATTTTTATCTGCATCATAGTCTATAATTTCATGCAGTAGATGACCAGAACTAAATGCAATTGAAAAATATATTGCGATAAGCACAGCATCCCAATTAAAATTTTGAAATATTAGCCAGGCCATTAAAAAGTGTAAAATCTGACCAATAAAATGAATTAATGTACCATAAATTGCTTTTTGTTTCAGTCCTATTACTGGATGCGAATATAAAATCCAAAGAAAAATAATTATAACTGTTAGAATAGAAGATATTATATTTAGGTAGATGCTAATTATAATGCTAAATGCAAAAAATAATGCTGCAAAAATTAGAAATGTTGACTTAGATAGATTCCATAAATTTTTAAGTCTGAGGTTGTTAGCATCTTGTGATTTACCTGCTGCAGCATTAAAACTGTAAACAGACAAAACAATTGTAATACTCAAAATTATTAGCCCAATTAGTTTGTACGCAACTTCTTTATTAAATTCCGTAATAGCAAAAAAACCACCTATAATAAAAAAGCCTGACATAAGAATAACTTCGTTAAGTCGGAAGGCTTGCCAGTATTTTTTTAGGAGTGATATCATAAGGTTTAATTGTTAGATTCTTTCAAAAGTTCACACTTAAAGTCGTTAAATTCTAGCATACAAAAGCTGCTATCTTTATTCTTATTAGTAAGTTTAAAACTAAGGGCTTTAGGATAAATTACACAAAGTTTTGTTTCAGCATAAACAAAAATATCTACCAAATAATTGAAGTTGTTTAATAGTCTGGTGGGAACAAAAGCTTTGTATTTATAATTACCAGAGTCTTTGATTGTAATATTTGATTTTATTTCAGCAATGGGCTTATTTAACTCGTCCTTAATAATATATGAAATTCGGAATTTGATGTTACTACTCTTAGTAAATTTAACTTCTAATTCTAATTCATTTCCTTGGAAATAAGTATCTGTATTTATAACCTCGGCACTATGTGTTTGAAAATGTTTAGAAAGATTATTATCAATAATTGTTTTGTTGTTTTCTATATTTCTGTTGATTGTTAGGTTTTGTTTTTCTGCGTTCTCGTATGCAAGTAAATTATATTTTGCAATACAATTTTGCGGTTTCCCAAATTTCAATATTTGAGCTTTATTTAGAATTGCTATTTTATCGCAATATGCATAAATAGTATCTGGAGCATGAGTAACTATTAAAATTGTTTTTCCTTTTCCCGACATTTTACTAATCATATTAAGCACTTTGTCTCTAAAATTTAGGTCTCCTACACTTAGAACTTCATCTAACAAATATATATCGGCATCAATATTTGCAATCACAGCAAAAGCAAGTCTCATATACATACCCGAAGAATAGTATTTTACTGGAGTATGCAAAAAGTCAGGAAATCCGAACATATCGACAATAGAGTCAAATTTACTTTCAATTATATTCCTTTTTAATCCATAAATATTGCCCGATAAAAAAATGTTTTCATATCCTGTTAATTCTTGTTGAAAGCCAATGCCAACCTGAAGTATAGACGCAACTTTACCAAAAATCTCCACACTTCCTGCAGTTGGTGGCGTTACTTCAGCTAGGATTTTCAATAGAGTGCTTTTTCCTGCACCATTAGGACCAATAATTCCAATAACTTCTCCTCTATTTATTTCAAGATTTATATCTTTTAGAGCATAGAAAGGTTGTCCTCCCTTATTTCCTTTAAGTTTGGACCAAAAACTTTTTTGCGAAGAATCTTTTTTGTAATATTCTTTGCATAAGTCTTTGATTATTATGGCTTTGGTATTTGTCATAATAAATCGGTAATTTGTTTTTCAATTCGTTTGTAAACAAATATGGCAGACACAAATAAGACAGTAATTATTGCAAATCCAATTAAATATCCATTGTCGGGCAAAGCATTGCCAAATAAAATAGCTCTGAAATATTCTATAATACCAGCAACTGGATTTAAATATAAAATAAATCTAAAATTGTCGGGAACTATAGTGCCAGGATAAAAAACTGGAGTAACAAAAATCAAAAAATTAGTAACTTGAATTATTATCTGACTTAAATCCCTGATATATAGTGATAAAATGCTTGTCCATAAGCCAAGAGCCAGACCGCAAATAATTAGCACAATAACAACTAATGGTATTGCTAACCATGAAATTGAAAAGCTAACTCCAAAAGATAGAAATATTACTATGAATACCAAAAATCCGCTTCCAAAATCTATTAATCCAGGCAGAACTTTGGCAAGTGTAAGATTAATGCGAGGGAAATAAAGTTTATTTATAAGATGCTCCGAATTTGTTAAAGCTCCGCTACTGTTTCCAACAAGGTATGAGAAATATTGCCAAACGATAATGCCAGGTAATGCAAAAACAGGATACGGTATATCGCCAGTGTCAATTTTAATTGCAATCCCGAATATAAGCCAATAAACAGCGAGCCCAATAAGAGTTTGAATGACGCTTAGAAATAATCCGGTGAAAGTACGGGCATATTTATTCTTTATTTCGCCAATAGCGAGTGAATGTGAAAAGTAACGATAATCCCAAATGAGCTTCAGATAGGAGTGGAGACTCATTTTGTTTTTCGGGCTTATCAGTTTGTGTTCCATAATTTATTTAAGTTTGTTTTTATACCATTCAAGATAGTTTTTTATTCCGTTACGAATATCTGTCTTGGGATTCAACCCTAATATTGTTTTTGCTTTATTGTTATCTGCCCAAGTTATGTCAGATTCGCCTTTTATAGAATCCACAAATTCGATATTAATTTTCCCCTTGGTTTCTTCTTCAAATATCGAAAGAATTTCGGTGAGTTTTATTGGATTTCCGTTGCCGAGATTAAATGTTTCAAATTTTGATTCTTTATAATCAATAGCTTTCATTATGCCAGAGATAATATCATCAACATAAGTATAATCACGGGATGTGCTACCATCTCCAAATATTTTCAATCTCTCATTTTTGTAAATGCTTGCAGCAATTTTATTCATTACCAAATCTTGGCGCAAACGAGGCCCATATACTGAGAAAAAACGAAGCGAAACAAAATTCAGTTCATATTTTTCGCTAAACTCTTTACCTGTTTTTTCGGAAAATAATTTTGTTTGTGCGTAAGGACTGATTGGTTTTAAGTCTTGAAAGGTCTCTTTAAATGGAGCAGGTGTATTGCCATAAATGCTTGATGAAGATGCAAATACAAACTGTTTTATGTTTTTCTTTACCGCTAAGTCGAGGATGTTTTTTGTTCCAACCACATTGCTTTCTTGGTATCCCACAGGGTGTTTAAGCGAATATCTAACACCAGCTTTTGCTGCTAAATGTATTATTGCATCAAAATTACCATGTAGGTGATCTGAAATAAAGCCGATTTCTTTAATATCTGATTCTATAAGTGAGAAATTGCTGGACGTCAGAGCTTTGGTAAGATTATTGCGCTTTATTGACGGCTCATAATAATCATCAAAACTGTCTATACAGACAACTTCGTGTTTGTTTTTCAGAAGATAATCACATAAATTACTTCCAATAAAACCTGCCCCTCCTGTAACTATTATCCTTTTGCTCAAAATAATTATGTTATTTATACAAAACTAACAAATTATTTTTAACTTTTATAAGATTGGTGTTGGTAAGTTGTAATCCTTTAATTTTATTTGCTTTTTATGGTTTTGTTGAACAAATTCTAATACAGAAACCAAGCTTAATATTAGTATAAATGGCAAAATAGTTTGCAAATATCTGGCAATATCAAAACTATGTAAAATCGCTATTGTAATTAGTGTGCAGCCTATTATTATTGAAATGCAAATACTTAATAAAGGATATCTTTTCCGTATTATACTAAAAACGGTATATCCAAACGATAATATTAGCATAATCTTTACCATTAAGCCTGTTAAATTGAAAACAAAATTGTTTTTTTTGGGAATACAAATATTATAGGTGTGCCCTTCTTTAAAATTGTAATTTTCAGTCAAAAACTTAATCCCAACTTTTGTGCTAATTGTAGTATCTGGATTTGTTATTTGGACGCTTGAATTGTATCTGATGTAATTTATATTTTGCTTTATTGTTGCATGTATTAATTGATTTATTGTTTTGAGTAATACATCTTGTGGATATTCTTTCAAGATTAAGAAAGTCCAATTTTTAAAGTAGTCGTTATAAATTTTGGTGATATTTTGGTCGTTTGCGAGCGTTGGTTTTTTATAAATTGGATTAGGGGATTCAGAATATATTTGTACGATGTATTTCTCTAATGCGGGTTTAACAAGTTTATATTTTAAATAATCAAAATTGTAGCCGAGTGTAGGAAATGTGTTTTTATTTGGATTTTCAAGAGCTATAGATATTGCGGGTTCAAAGACTGTCGTGTCAAAGTCTGAATCCACATATTTTCCTTCATCTATTATTTTTTTTACAATTTTTGCATTTGAAAATACAAATTCCGTATATGCAAAAGATGGAGCATTTTTTTCATATTTATTGATAAGATAATACTCAGGTAAAAATAAACTCAAGTATAGAATAAAAAATATTATTACACTTAGGATGGTTTTTTTAATGTTTATTTTTCTTTGATGCACAATTTCTATTATCAACAATAAAACAGCAACAGTAAAAAAGCCCACAGTAAATCTGTATTGTAGCAGACTAGTAAAAAATAGTCCAAAAACTGCGAATGTAAAAGCTTGTGTTCTATGCGATTTCTTGAAAGAGTTGAAATAAAACATTAATAAGATGACAATAAAAACGGTTGATGGTATTATAAGTCCTTCGTGATGCATCATTTTTTCAAAAAAGATAAAGTTCCCGTTAAGAAATAGTATTCCGAAAACAAATGCCGTACTTATGGTATAGACAATTTGGAACGATGTGTTAGTTTTTAAATGTTTATAATAATATTCAAGGTAAATTATTAAACCTGTTAATGAGATTAGTGATAATATATGCTGGATAAAACAAATGGCATTAATATTCTTAAACAATGATAATGTTGAGATAACAAAAATTGGATAAGGGTAAGCCCATTCATGGTGATCAAATCCGCCGAAATTTAAGAATTTTACTGTTGGAGATAAGTGTCCGTAATAATCATAAGCGAGAATTGTGTCGGTTGGATTGTTAAATCTTAGAATTGTGCCAGCAATTAAAAGTAATGTGAATATTAAGAATCTTAAATTTTTAATATCAACAGAGAATTTTTTATACTCTGTTGAAATGAATATTGCTTTTCGAAAAAAGAATATTAATGTTATAACAAAGCAGATTAGGAAAATGTATAGGTTTAAGGCGTTCAGCCAATTAAATGGAATTAGAATTTTTAATTTATTAATCCATGATGAGTTTTCATGATTAGTATATATGGATATAATATTGTTTTGTACTTTTGAAGATTGCTCATAAACATTTCCCTCTAAATCTGTGATAATATAATTTACAAGTTCTCCATTTTGCAAATGTGGATTGAATTTAACAGTTAATGCCTTAAAATACCATGTTTTATTTTGCCATTCATTGGAATTGTTTATCAGAGGCTTTTGTCTGTTAAAAAATGAAATTCCATTTATTTCAACCTTATCAGATATGTTTTCTCCATTTTGATAAATTCTAATTGAAAAGTCATCGTATATATTGATTTTGCTAATATAAAAAACAGCGAATAAGCAAATAATTGCAGCTGTAAGTCCTAACAAAATCAAAAATTGCTTTTTGAACTTAACGAGATAATTTATCAACTTTTTTTTCAATACAATCGTTTTACATTTTTATCAATTTCCCCCAAAACATAATCTCCATCAAGTCCTAATATATCGAAATACCATTTTAGAGCTTCGTATCGAGGTTTATTTTCCTTATTTACAAGATTTAGCGCTGTTTGTCTATCCATTAAGCCTTCGCGAATTTGTCGAGATCTAAAAGAGTCATTTTCAGTAGAGCCTTGAACTGTATAATATATATAGTTATAAAATGCTGATGATCCGTCGTCTGTTCTCCACGTTTGAATTGTTTCGTGTGGCAATTCAAAATTGAATTCGTTTATCAGTGTGTCTAATATTTTTTTCTCTTCCCATGGGATATAATGCCAAAGGTAAACGTAATTGTGAGCTTGTATATATGTCGAGAAAAATGCCTTAGATGTTTCGGCAAAAGAAGAATTAAATAATGACCAATTTTGCATGTATCTGCCAGCAAAGAAGGCTAACAATTTTGCTTTTTTTAAGGGTTCAAGGTGATGAATTACTCCTCCTGGGTCAGCATCTTTCACACCACAATGTCCAGCTTTAAACTCGTCAATTTCCAATTCGTTTCCTCGGAAAAAAAACATTAAATCGAGATTGTATTTTTTCTTTAATCTGTCAGCATGAAGTTCGCATTGTTTATCTCCTTGCATAAACAATGTGACAATACCTGGATGGGGATCTTTTAGCCAAGCCAAAATATTTTGGCGGATATGCATCCTTTTCATTGTAATGTTTGCTGCCACTACAATATGTTCTACTCCCAGATTTCCTAATATACGTGCCTGATTTCGACGACCATTATCAGTTGTCATTCCCCAGTCATAAGAATATGCTAAAGGATGTAAATTTAGTTCTTTCTTCAAAAAGTTTAGTCCATAAGCACTGTCTTTTCCACCACTAAAAGCTGCTAAACAATCGGGATCGCCGTTATTTTTGCGATATTTATCTGCAATTTCTAGAAGGGCATCAAATCCTTTTTGCTTAATAGGTTTATGTTCGTTACAATAGTTGCAAACGCCTTTATCGTCAAATTTTATAAAAGGAGTAGTGGCAGGCAAAATGCATTTTGTACAGCGTTGGATTTTGTAGATCTTTTCATAATCAAAATCGTGATTTCGCAACTTGTTGATGTCGTTTTGAAATGTGTAAAGTTTTGATGCTGAAGGATTTAAATCATTTGTACTGTAATCAATAATATTCGCTTTTAATGGTATTGTAGCTTCTGTATTATTATTATTATTATCTGGTTGATTATCAATTGTTATATCGAGTTCAACACTTGTTAGTTCTAGATTTTTAATTATTACCGCGGTTAATGGCTTAACCTGTTTCACATCTTTTGGGACGCATGATAATTTTTTAATAACATCGTTAAAAAATATTTTTTCTGAAGCAAAAAATAATTTTTTACTTTTTTTATCATAAACATAATAAAGAGAACCAGTATTTGTGGTAAGAATAAAACTATTGTCAAGAGTATCATAAATAGCCAAACTTGCTGTTCCTTCAATATTGCGAAATGTTTTTGCCAGAGCTTCAGTTTTGTCGTATGAATTCAACAAAAATTTAAAATATTCGGAAAGAATTATTGTGTCTAATTTCGGAAGTTCTGATTTTTTATTGCAAGTTTTCCATAATTTCGCTGCATTAGTAATAATTCCATTATGTACAAGCATCATTCTGTTATCCACTATTATTACAGCTTGCTTGTTACTTTGATTTAGTTGCAAATCATGATTTGCGATATTCGAATAACCAATAGCAGATTGCACATTCTTTTCTCCAAGAAAGCTAATCATTTTTTTAAATTCTGGAGTTTTAAACAGTTTTTTGCTATCTAAATTAGATTTAATAATGTGTAAATTGTTGTGGTGGTCAGCAATAGCCAATCCTGATTCTTCTTTGCCTCTCGAATAAGATTCTTTCATCAAAATATTAACAATGTCAATATTTGAGTTTAGACTTGTATCCGAAAAATTATAAAATCCTAATATTCCACACATAATAATATCTCCCGAGATTAAAAAAGCTAATGTTTTTTTTCTATGTTAAACCTCCATTGAAATAATAAACGGATTGCTTTTAGTCCATCTTTTATTTCCATTCCATGAGTTTTATTAACATATATTGTTTTAATTTTTACTTCTGTATAATTTAATTTGTTTTTATAAACATTATAAACGTATTCGAGTATAAACTCATATTTTTCTGATTTCCAACGAATTTTTGGATAAGCTTCGCTTGTAAAAAGGTGGAACCCAGTCAATGCATCTTTTAGTTTGATTCCAAAAAGAATGTATGATATAAATATAAGTAAACGATTTCCAACTTTTTTTATAAAGGGCATTGATTTCGTTCTTATTCTATAGCCGAAAATAATGTCGTGTTTTCCAACAATTATTTTGTTCACAAGATTTGGGATATCTTCAGCACAATGTTGTCCATCAGCATCTAATGTAACTATTAAATCTGTATTGTTTTCTATGGCTTTGTCGCAACCAGTACGAGTTGCAAATCCTGCACCTCTATTGTATGGTAAATCAATTACTGTAACTCCTGTGGATTTTGCAACTTCTGAAGTTTTATCAGTTGAACAGTCATTTACAACAATAATTTCATCAACAAATTTTTTTGTTTTGTTGATAACATCTTTTATTCTACTAGCTTCATTAAAAGCTGGAATAACGGCAGTTGTTTTGATTTTTTTAATGTTCACTTCTACATGGCTAATTTATTGTCAAATATAATAAAACTTTTATTATAATGTAATGTTTTTCAAAAGTCATAAGTATCTCAATAGTCAATTGTTTTGATCTTTAATTCCCGTAGTGATTCGTGCTAACTCTCGGAGTTTCAATGAGGAGTTATAATTAAAAATCAGGGTAATACCCTGATTTTTAATTATTTTTCAAAGAAACTTATTTTTCTAATAAATGGATTATAACCCATTGTTTTGAGATTCTCAACAGCAACTTTTGCATCTTCGTATGTTTCAAACTCACCTACGTAGTATCTGTACCAACCATCTGAAACGTTCATTTTGACACCAACAAGGTCGGCGAAGTAATTAACGGACTTTTCATTTTTTAAGGCAAAAATTTGTACTGTATATTTTTTACCTTTTGTGCTAACAAAACTGTTTACGTCAATCGGCTCACCATTATTATTAAATTTTCTGGTATTATTTTGTGCTATCAAGTCAATGTCAAACGGTTTAATTTCTAATAGGTTAACAGAGCCTTGTGTAAGAACCGTAAAAACGGCTCTACGGTTGTATTGTCTTCCTATGGGATTGTCTGTACCATCAGGATTTACGTTACTTGCAATAGGGTCATCTTCTCCATATTTTGTGGTGATGATGTTTTCTGGATTATTCCCTTGCTTAACAAGATAATCTTTTACAGATTTTGAACGACGATATGATAATAAATAGTTGTATTCATTTGTTCCAAACCAGTCTGTATGTCCAGCAATTTCAATTTCGGCGTTTGGATTATCGTTCATGTAATCCGCAAGTTTGTTTAGATTATTAGTATATTCGGATTTAATATTATATCGGTCGAAGTCGAATAAAAGATTTTCAACAATTACCTTTCCTTCAGGGACTTTTTGAGTATCAGTCGTTGGCAATTTACTATCAGCAAGCAGTTCTGAGCGCTCTCTCATGTCTAAACCGTAAACGTCCTGATAACCTTCGGGATATGAGCCATTTAAGAAGATGTCATCTTTTGAAATACCAGATTTCGTAAGATAATTAATAATTGCTTCTGCTCTTTTTGCATCAATAATAGGATCTGCACCAATAATTGGAAGGTTTAGGTTTATTATCATGTGTCCTTTAGTAAGACTCCACTCTTCGGCTTTTGTTTTTACTTTATTTAAGATACCAACTGCCTCATCGTCTAATTTTGTGTCATTTTCGTCAAAGTAAACGATGTTGTGCATTAAGTAAGCCTGTAGCAATACGGGGTCTAACTCTATAGGTAGAAATTCGGATGTAAAAATCTTAATGTCTTCTTTGCTTGGCGTGTGTTCAATAGCGTGAATTAAATGGCCTTTGGCTTCATAAGATATTTCATAAGTTATATCGGGAAGAAGAACAAGAAGATACCTACCGTCAGATTTGTTAGGTCTGTATATTCCAACATACTCTTCGGTTTTCATATCTCTTACTGAAATAATAAGATCGTCAGGAATATTGTTGTTTATATCCGAAACTATGCCATCATAAACGATTAGATTATTGTCATAAATACCAGATTGAATTACTTCATATAGGTCAAGATCTCCGTAGCCTTCGTTTTTAACTGTTGCAATGTAGCCTCTTCTACCATCCATATTCATAACGTACGAAACATCATCATCAGGCGTATTAATCGGATATCCTAAGTTAGTGGGTTCTGAAAATGTGCCATTTTTATTCATTAGCGTATAAAAAACATCATATCCTCCCATGGTTGAATGCCCTTTTGAACTAAAAAATAATGTTACTCCATCGGGATGGACAAATGGTGATTCTTCGTCGTACGGTGAGTTTACCTCAGCAGGTAATAGTTGTGGGTCGCTCCACTTATCATTTGGGAGTTTACGCATCACATATATGTCGGAACCGCCATATCCTCCTTTACGATCGCTGGTAAAGAATATTGAATTGCCATCAGGAGTAATAGTAGCATGGGTTTCGCGATATTTTGAGTTTACATCTTCGCGTAAAAATTTTGGGTCTGTCCAATTATAGCCATCTTCTGATTCGGTAACATATATGTTTCCTTTATTGTTCATTCCCGAACGGAAAAAGAACATTTGTTTCCCATTTATTGAAAGCCCAATAGCGGCTTCGTTATGAATATCAGTATTTACAGGTTTAACAAGTCTGGTTGGTTTGCCCCAAATATAATTATTGCTTTTGGATATAAAAATATCTTCATCCTGATTTTCGAGAGCCCCTCCCTCACGAGGACGTTTAGAGGTAAATATGAGCATGCTTTCATTGAGATCAATTATAGGTGAGTGGTCGGCATATTCTGAATTTATTACTGACCCCATATTTTTCAATAGTGCATCGACAGGATTTTCATAATAATAAATTGCATTGTTTGTGATATCCTCTTCTCTACTGATTAGGTCAAGAAGTGCTTTATCTTCGGGATTTGTGGCGTTAAGTTTGTCTCTTAAATCAGCAAAAGTTTGGAGACTAAGCTCAAATTTGTAATTCATTCGATAAGCTATACCTAAATACAAATATGATTCTAGGGGTGTCGTTCTTTCTCGATGATTATCAGCTTTGTAATTAGGGTTACTGTGTTCGACTGCTCTTTCGAGGTAAGATTGAGCTTTAGATTTATATAATCTGGTATTTAGATAACAATAGCCTATTTTATATATTATGTTTGGATTGTCAGGGTCTAGTTCTTCTAATTTAAGGAGAATATCAAGAGCCACATCGTAGTTTTCCTCATACATATATGCTTCTGAATCGTAAAAATAATTAACAAAAGTACGATCTGGTTTAATATCCTGTGAGAAAACCAATTGTGTAATTATTAATCCAATAATTATTAGTAAAATCCTTTTCATTTAGTACTATTTTGGTTTTTAACAGGCGTAAATATATAGTTTTTTATTAACACTTTAGTGTCATTTTATATATTTTTTTCACAGTTGATAGTAAATAACTATAATCAAGACCACACTCTTTAATTAATTCTGCTTGTGATCCATGTTCGATAAACCTATCAGGTATTCCCAATCGTGTTAGATGTACATTAAAGTTTTTGTCCGCAATATGTTCGGCGATAAGGCTTCCAAAGCCCCCCGAAAGGATATTATCTTCTATTGTAATAATCTGTTGGTGCTTACTTAAAATTTCTGTTAATAATTCTTTATCAATAGGTTTAATAAAAATCATATCATACACAGAAATGTTTATATTTTCCTTTTTAAGCTCTTTGGCTACTTCTAAGGCAGTATTTCCCAATGTTCCAATACTAATAATAGCAGTGTTTTCGCCTTTGATAAGACATTCTCCTTTCCCTATTGTTAGTTCGGAGAACTCAGGTTTACTAGGTTTTTCTGTTGAATGTCCTCTTGGGTATCTAATTACAAAAGGGAAATTACTTTTCTCAAGTTGTGCGGTAAACATTAAATTGCGTAGCTGAAATTCATTGCGTGGAGAAGCAATTGTTAGATTTGGGATACACCTAAGAAAAGAAATGTCAAAGGCTCCATGATGTGTTGCTCCATCGTTTCCGACAAGTCCAGCCCGGTCGAGACACATTATTACTGGTAGTTTTTGAATTGCAAGATCATGAATTATTTGGTCGTAAGCTCTTTGCGAAAAGCTGCTATAGATGTTGCAAAATGGTTTTAAGCCGCTAATTGCTAAGCCACAGGCAAAGGTAACAGCATGTTGCTCGGCAATTCCAACGTCAAAGCATCTATCAGGAAATTCTTTTTGCATTTTTATTAAAGAGCTACCCGAAATCATAGCAGGACTTATCGCCACTATTTTTTCATTACTTTTTGCAAGTTCAACAATAGCATCACCAAAAACATCTTGATATTTTTGAGGACATGTATTATCTATGTTTTTGTCGAGCAATTCGCCAGTTTGAATATTAAATTTTCCAGGAGCAGCGTGCCATTGGGTTTGATTGGTTTCGGCGACTTTAAAGCCTTTGCCTTTTTTGGTAATAATATGTAAAAGCTTTGACCCTGGAATGTCCTTTATGTCTTCAAGTAACTTAGTTAGTAATACAACATCATGTCCGTCAACAGGACCAAAATATCTTATGTTTAGCGACTCAAAAAGATTGCTGTTACGCATTATTATCGATTTAACTGCATTATCAATCTTTTGAGTAAATCCTTGGACATCGGCTCCAAGGCGGTTTATCCTACCTAAAAAATTCCAGACATCATCTTTTACTCTGTTATATGTTTTGGATGTTGCTATGTCGGTCAGATATTCTTTGAGAGCTCCAGTATTTTCGTCAATAGCAATTTTATTATCATTAAGAATTATCAGCACATTACTTTTTGTTGCGGCAGCATTATTGAGTCCTTCAAAAGCCATGCCTCCTGATAATGCTCCATCTCCGATAACAGCAATTGTTTGGTGTTTTTCGTCTTTTAATTTGGCGGCTACTGCCATTCCAAGAGCTGCCGAAATACTTGTTGATGAGTGCCCTACGCCAAAACTATCGTAAATACTTTCTTTAGGACTTGGAAAGCCGCTAATACCTTTATATGTTCTATTTGTGTGAAAAATGTCTCTGCGACCAGTTAGTATCTTATGCCCATAAGCTTGATGTCCAACATCCCAAACTATCTGGTCTTTGGGCATATTATAAGCATAATGAAGAGCTACTGTCAATTCTACAACACCAAGACTCGCACCAAAGTGACCAGGGTTTTTTGAGGCAGCTTCGATTATAAAACAGCGCAACTCCTCACATATATTCGTAAGATCTTTTAAATCAAACTGTTTTAGGTCATCCGGCGAATTAATTTCGCAAAGAAATTTATATTTTTTTATGTCCATCATAGTTCGGCAGCAAAAATACAATTTTTTATGTTTACTTACCATAAAAAGATTAACAGCTTAATGTAAATAAAAATTGTTTAAAAATACTGTTATTTAAAAATTCTTGAGTACTTTTGTAAAAATAATAAAATTATAACCATGAGGTACAACAATTTGTTTAAAATAGTTTTAGGTGTAGCGATTGCAGGAATGATTTTTTCGTGTGTTCCAGCTAGACAGTTTGAGGATGTAAAAGAAGCTAAGGAAATCTGCGAAACAGAACGCAACACTCTGAAAAAAGATAACGAAACATTATCAACGGCAAATAATGAGTTGCAAGCTAAAGTAGATAAAATGATGTTAGATAAAAACTCATTACTTACTGATACAGCTATAAAAGGTAATGCTTATAGAACTCTAACTGTTCAGTATGATAAAATTAATGAGCTTTATAAACAATTAATCGAAAATCAGGAAAAATTGCGTGCTGGAGCCGATGCTGATGCCCAAAAAGCGATGGTAATGTTGCAACAAACAAGAGAAGAGTTGCAGCGAAAAGAAGATGAGTTAAGGTCGCTCGAAGCTAGGCTAAACCAAGAAAGGGCAAATCTTGACGCAATGAAAATACAACTTGAACTTAAAGAAAAAGAATTATTAGGTAAAAATGCTAAAGTTACTGAGCTGCAAGCAATTCTCGACTCTAAAGATTCTGTTATGAATGCTTTGAGACAAAAAGTAGCAGCTGCTTTAGTTAATTTTGAAGGAGATGGTCTTACTGTTACAATGAAAGATGGTAAAGTTTATGTTTCGCTCGAGGAACAATTACTTTTTAAATCTGGCAAATGGGATGTCGATCCTAAAGGAGTACAGGCTTTGAAAAATCTTGCCGATGTTTTGGAAAGTAATTCCGATATAAATATTATGATAGAAGGACATACTGACGAACTTGCGTATGGAGGTAGTGGAAATATACAGGATAATTGGGATCTGAGTGTAAAAAGGGCAACTTCGATAGTTAAAATTTTACTTGGCAATTCCAATATTAATCCTATACGATTAACTGCCTCTGGTCGTAGCTCGTATTTGCCAATTGATTCTGGAAAAACAACGCAAGCAAGAGCAAAAAATAGACGGACAGAGATAATTCTGACTCCCAAACTTGATGTACTATACGAAATTATGAATAATTAGTTTTTTGGTTTTTATTGGTTATAGGGCGGGGCAAAGTTTTTTTGACCCCGTTCTTTTTTTGTAATCCTGTAATCACTCCGCACTCGGTGGCTTCGAGACAAGCTTCGTTCCTCAGCTTTCCTCAGTCACCTCACTTTTAACTCCCAGCTATTCCCTCTTCCCTTTCCCGCACTCTTTTGCTCCCTAAAGAGAGGCTTACACACTTGTTGTATACAGCATTAGCGTTGGATTTCCCCTTTCGGAGCCAGGGGTAGCGTAGGCAAGCGTATATTACAACACTTACATTTTTCCAACTCCCCACTTTTCACTTTTCACTCCCCACTCCCCACTCCCCACTCCCCACTTTTCACTCCCCACTCCCCACTCCCCACTCCCCACTCCCCACTCCCCACTCCCCACTTTTCACTCACTATATGAGGATGGCAGGAAATCATTATTAAATAAATTTATAATCAAAATTAAAAAAATCCTTTATTTATTAAAAAATATATATATCTTTGCACCTCAATTTTGCGGATGTGGCGAAATTGGTAGACGCGCTAGACTTAGGATCTAGTGCTGCAAAGCGTGGGGGTTCGAGTCCCTTCATCCGCACTAAACCGCATGGTTTTCGATGAGAAAAATGCGGTTTTTTAACATTTAGTAATTATAAAAAACGTCCAATGGAAGTTGTTAAAAATCAAATAGACGAATTAAATGCAAACTTAATTGTTAGTGTTGCTAAAGAAGACATTGCCGAAAATGTCGAGAAAACTATCAAAGATTATAAACGAAAAGCTAATGTCGCTGGTTTTAGACTTGGACATGTACCCATCGGACTTATCAAAAAAATGTACGGAAACGAAATTATTGCCGAAGAACTTAATAAAGTTGTTTCTCAATCATTATCCGAATTTTTGGTAAAAGAAGAACTAAATATTCTTGGAGAACCTCTACCTAGCGAAAAACAGCAACAGGTCGATTTTGGAACACAAGAACAATTTGAATTTATTTTTGATATTGGTCTTTCTCCTGAATTTGAAATTAAACTTACAAAACACGATAAAATTAATAAGTATGTCATCAAAGTTGATGATGATATGATTAATAAGTATGTCGAAAGTTATCAGCAAAGATTTGGAAGTTTTAAGGAGACCGAAAAATCTGACGAAAATTCTATGCTAAAAGTAAACCTTGTACAGATTGACGAAAATGCAGAGGAAATTGAAGACGGTGTTAAGGTTGAAGATGTTTCTATTTCAATAAAAATGATTAAAGATGAGGAGATAAAAAAACAGTTTGTCGGAATTACTAAAGATACATATATAGATTTTGACCTTAAAAAAGCTTATCCAAATGATGCTGAAATTTCTTCGTTATTAAAAATTGAAAAAGATCAGGTTGAAGGATTATTATCACTATTTAGAGCTCAAGTTTTAGTAGTAAAAGAATTTTCAAAAGCGGAATTAAATCAGGATTTTTATAATCAATGCTTTGGAGATAACGCTGTTAACAACGAAGAAGAGTTTAAAGAGAGAATTGTTGAGGATATCAGAGCTTCATTTCAGAGAGAAACAAAGTATAAAATGACAATTGATATTCGTGAAAAATTTACCAAAAAATTAGATTTAAAACTCCCCGAAGAGTTTCTTAAACGATGGGTAATTGCAACGAATAAAGATATTACTGACGAGCAACTTGAATCTGAATTTCCACGTTTTATAGAAGATCTTCAATGGACTTTAATAAAAAGCAAGATTGCGAAAGAAAATGATCTCAAAGTTGATGAAGAAGAAATGAAAAATGCTGCAAAACAACAACTTTTAGCACAATTTAGTCAGTATGGAATGTCTTATGTGCCTGATGAATATCTCGATAAATATGCAGTCGAAATGTTGTCTAAACGAGAAGAGGCAAATAAATTGTACGAACAGGAAATAGAAGAGAAGATTGTAGATTTTGTTGTAGAAGCTATTAAAATAGAAGAAAAAGAAGTTACGATTGATGGATTTAACGAACTTTTTAAATAAAAATATTTAATTTAGATGTTAAAAAAAAGTCCTGCAATATATTGCAGGATTTTTTTAGTTAAAAAGTATTATAATCTGAACTCAGTTTATAAAAGTCCTAAATCTAGTTTGGCTTCATCGCTTAACATATCTCTTGACCACGGTGGGTCAAAAACGATATTTATGCTTACGCCTCTCACTGAATCTACTGTTTTTACTGCCGCTCTTACGTCTTCGATTATTTGATCAACCATCGGACAGTTGGGAGACGTTAATGTCATGTCAATGTCTATATCGAAATTATCACTTACATCAATTTTATAAATTAATCCTAAGTCATAGACATTTACAGGCATTTCGGGATCAAAAACGGTTTTGATTGCAGCTACAATATTTTGTTCAATTTCGGTAATTTTATCCATAATCCTATTTATTTAGACTTTTGTATGCCATTGCATATAACTTTAATTGTTTAATCATTGACATTAAACCGTTGCTGCGAGTAGGAGAGAGATGTGAAGTAAGTCCTATTTTTTCAATAAAATACAAGTCGGTATTTAGTATCTCGTCAGGAGTACGACCAGATAGAATCCTGATGAGCAATGAAGCAATTCCTTTTGTAATAATTGCATCACTATCAGCCTCAAAAGTGATTGTGCCATCTTTGTAGTTTGCGTTGAACCACACTTTTGATTGGCAACCCTCAATTAGATTTTGGTCTGTTCGTGCATCTTCATTAAAATCAGTAAGATCGTTACCGAGATCAATAATGTACGAGTATTTGTCCATCCAATCGTCAAAAATTAGGAACTCTTGAATTATCTCATCCTGAATTTCGTTTATTGTCATAATTTTATTATTAAAAATAATAATATAAAGGAGCTACTCTAATGAGTGAGTTGGAGTAATGTGTGCAAGTTAAACAGTATTATGAGCTTATAATAAACTATCTAATTTTGAAGTTAGTGTTGATTTTGGTACTGCACCAACAACCTTATCTGCAACTTCTCCGTTTTTAATAAACAAAACTGTGGGAATATTTCTGATCCCGTATTTCATTGCTATTTCGTTGTTGCTATCAACATCAACTTTACCAATAATTGCTTTTTCGCCATATTCGGTGTGCATTTCTTCAATAAAAGGAGCAAGCATTCTACATGGACCACACCATACTGCCCAAAAGTCAAGTACAACCGGTTTACCCGAGTTTATTACTAACTCTTCAAAATTTTGTTCATTAATTTCTACTGCCATAATTTTAAATTTTAAATTTTTACGAATATAAATATTTAGTTTAAACTAACCTTAAGATTAAAAGGATTGTTTTCTAAAAAATCAATAATATCATCTGAAAGGCTTACTCTTTCTGTACGTGAAAACAGATTAATTGCGGTTTTGTTTTCCTCGCTATACAATTGGAAATTAATATTTATTTTTCCTTTATTTTTCTTAACAAGATTTGTAATATTTCCAATAAACTCGTCTGTTACATTTTCTACAGGTACAGATATAGTGATTTTAGTGAAATGATTATCTTTGACATCTGACAGCATCATTACTTTTGTTACATTAAAGTATTTTTGTGTTTTGTCTTTATAGCCTTCTTGATATCTTGCAACCACGAGTATTGAGTATCCTTTGACGAAAAAGTTTTTATTTTCTAAATAATCTTTCCCAAAAAGGGTAAATGTAAAAGAGCCTGTATAATCAATAATAGAAATTTTACCAAAAGGCTTACCAGTTTTGGTCATTCTTTCGGTAACTTCGGTAATAAACCCAACAATTTTAAATTCTCTGTCGGTTATTTTATTTGTGTCTTCGTCAAGCTCTCGTAATTCTTTTACATTAATTGCATTAATAACATATTTGAACTGCTCTAATGGGTGTCCGCTAACATACATGCCGATATGTTCTTTTTCTGCATTGAGGAATTTAAGCATATCGTATTCTTTTAGCTCGGGTACAATTGGATGAGAAACCGCCATTGATTCCATTTCTCCAAATAGCGTCATACCAGCATTGTTTGATGATTGCACATTATTACCAAACCTGATTAATGCCTCTATAAATGTTTCGGCTTCTGGTGTGGGCAAAAAATACTGTGGTCTTTGTATTTCTTTAAAGCAATCTAAAGCTCCTGCAAAAGCCAAAGCTTCCATATTTTTTTTATTGACGGCATTAAGATTAACTCTTGATACAAAATCAAAAATGTCTTTATACGGACCTTTTGCATCTCTTTCTGTTATTATATTTTCTACAGCATTTGATCCAACATTTTTGATTCCTCCCATTCCAAATCTTATATTACCGTCTTTGTTTACTGTAAATCCTTTGTAACTTTCGTTTACATCGGGGCTAAGCACTTTAATTTTCATTCTCTTACACTCTTCCATTTGTATGGATATTTTATCCATATCCGAAAGGTTGCGTGTGAGATTTGCAGCCATAAATTCTGCTGGATAATGTGCTTTTAGATATGCTGTTTGATAAGCTACATAAGCATAACTAACTGAGTGCGATTTGTTAAAAGCGTATTTTGCAAAAGCCGACCAATCTTTCCATATTTTTTCGATGAGTTCTTTTGGCTCTTTGTTAATCTCTTGACAGCCAGCAATAAACTTATCATTATTCATGCAACCATCAGTAAATTTCACGTGAAGCTCTTCCATTGCTTTAATTTTTTTCTTTCCCATTGCACTACGTAATGAGTCGGATTGCCCACGGGTAAAATTTGCGAGAGCCCTAGACTGGAGCATTACCTGTTCTTGAAATACGGTTATACCATAAGTGTCTTTTAGGTATTCTTCCATAAGGGGATGGTCGTAAACAGTTTTTTCTTTTCCATGTTTACGTCTGATATAATCAGGAATATACTCCATTGGTCCAGGGCGGTACAAAGCGTTCATCGCAACTAAATCATTAAAATGTGTAGGTTTTAATGTTTTAAGGTGGCTTCGCATCCCTTCGGATTCAAACTGAAATATCGATGTAGTTGCACCAGTTTTAAAAACATTTAGTGTTTCTTCATCATCTAAAGGAACTGATTCTATATCTAAGTCGATGCCTTTTGATAGCTTTATATTTGCGAGACATTCTTTTATTATTGATAAAGTTCGTAATCCCAGGAAGTCCATTTTTAATAATCCGATATCTTCAACATATTTTCCTTCGTATTGCGTTGCTGCCAATCCTCCTTCTTCCTTTGTACGCATTAAGGGTATGTTTTTATCTAATTTATCGCGACCAATCAGCATGCCGCAAGCGTGTACACCTGTTTGCCTTACCGAACCTTCTAGTGTGCAAGCAATATCAAAAGTTTTTAGCATTAACTGATCATTGTTTAATTCGGCAGCTAAAATGCCTTCAGCTATTAATTTGCGAGTTTCAAGTTTAAGAAATAAGCCTTCGTCATCTTCGTTATTTGCTTTCTTTATTTTTCTATCAATATCAGAGATTACCTTTTCGAGGGTTTCATGTTTTTCTCTAGCTTCGTTAATTATTTTATAAGCATTACTAAGCGAGCCGTTATTGGGAAGTTTTTTTGTAAATTCGTTAATTTGACTGAGCGGAACACGTAATATTCTTGCGACATCGCGCAATGCACCTTTTGCTTTCATAGTGCCGATTGTACAAATATGAGCAACTTTGTCTTTCCCGTATTTTTTAGTAACATAATCAACTACTAATGAGCGTCCATCATCATCAAAGTCAATATCCACATCGGGCATTGATATTCGGTCGGGATTTAAAAATCTTTCAAATAGCAGATTGAATGCAATGGGGTCAACATCTGTAATTTTTGTGCAATACGCCACCGCCGAACCAGCAGCCGATCCTCTTCCTTTACCAACCAAAACTTTCATTCTTCGAGCTTCTGCAATAAAATCTTGAACAATAAGGAAATATCCAGGAAAACCCATTGTTTTTATTGTATCTAGTTCAAATTCTAATCTTTCACGAATTTCTTCCGAATAATTTTCTCCGTATCGTTCTTTTGCTCCAATCTCAACTAAATGCGTAAGATAATCGGATTCTAATTTGATTCTTAAAACGGAATTGTAGTCGCCATGTTTATTGAATTTCTCTTCGCCAAACTCTTTTATTAAAGCTTCTTCGTCAAATTTTTCACGCCAAATATCTAATGTGCCAAAATCTTCAGGGATAGGAAACTCTGGCATAATTGGTTCTCTGTTAATTTCAAAAACCTCAACTTTATTCGCTATTTCCATTGTGTTAGCGAGGGTTTCTGGATGCTCACCAAATAGTTGCTCCATTTCATCAGGAGTTTTTAACCATTCGCTTCGGGTATATCTTAAGCGGTCAGGATCACTAAAATCGGCATTTGTTGTCAGGCAAATGAGTATGTCGTGAGCTTCTGCGTCTTCTTTATTTACAAAGTGCGTGTCGTTTGTTGCAATAACTTTGACATCTAATTTTGCACCAAGTTCAAGTATTTTTTCATTAACTATTAACTGAATATCCGATACATGTTGTTTTAATCTTTGGTTTTCGGTCGGATGATACATTACTTCGAGATAAAAGTCATCTCCAAAAATATTTTTATACCATAAAATACTTTTTTCGGCTTCCTCTATATTCCCATTCGCAATATGTCTTGGTATTTCACCTCCTAAACAAGCCGAACTAACAATAAGACCTTCGTGATGCTCTTCTAACATTGCTTTGTCTATACGAGGACGCATATAAAAACCTTCGAGATTTGCTTTCGAAATCATTTTCATAAGGTTTTCGTAACCAGTGTAGTTTTTGGCAAGTATTATTAAATGATTTCCAGATTTATCGGAAGGCTGACTACGATCGTGTATGCTTCGTCGTGCTATATATGCTTCGCAGCCCAAAATGGGTTTAACATCTGCACTAATACAAGCTTGGTGAAACTCTTTTATCCCTAACATTGTGCCATGATCGGTAAGTGCTAAAGCATTCATTCCCGAAGACTTTACTTTATTAATCAGTGCTGATATTGAGGCTGCTCCATCAAGTATAGAGTATTGAGAGTGAACATGTAGATGTGTAAATTCAGGCATTGCAGATATTAATTTTTAATGAACTATAAAAATAAATAATTATCTTCAATTTTTTTACTGAAATTCATTTAAGTTATCTACAAAATAATCAACAAATTAAAAATTAGTCTTAAAAGTCTTAAAACCAATGATGTGTGTTGAAAATTTATTAATTTCAGGATTTTGTCAAGATTATAAAAACAAATTGCCTAAAGTTTTGGATATATACTTTGTGTCCCTTGTGGTAAAAAAACTAACCACAAAGGACACAAAGAATTCACGAGGCAAATTTTTTAATTTTTATTGAATTTATTGAGCGATCAATTTGCCAGTCTGAATAGTTTCTCCATTTTTAATTGCTTTGAAGAAATAAATTCCAGAAGGAAGGTTTTTTGTTTCAATTACTGTAATTTGTTTTGTTATTATTGTATTTATCAATTCCATACCTAGCATGTTAAATATTTTCAATTCATAGTTTTCCATTTCCGAAGCATCGTTGATGGCTATGTTTAATGAAGAATTAAAAGGATTTGGATAAATATTTATTGATTCTTCAATAATATCAACAGTTGTGATATCTACATACTCACAATCTGAAGGTATATTTGGAGCAATCACAGTAATTGCAGAAGTACTTAATGCTCCCGTAGTTGTAAGCGACCTGCCGTTCAGAACTACACCTGTGTTTACAACAACTAAAGCTCCATTATTGCAAATGATAGTACCACAAAAAACCGAATAATTATTAATATTTACTGCACCTTCAACTTTCCAATACACATTTTCGGCTAAAGCTCCGTTTATCAATAATACTTTTGAATAAGTACTGGTAGAAAGTGCTCCGTTAATTTGGATAATAAAAACAGCATCAGGATTTCCTTGAGCATTTAAGTATAGAGAGTCTGTGAACGTTACGGCACCATTCATTAAATACGTGTGAGGTGTAAGAACTAAATTATTTCCAAATTGAGCTGGATACAATAATTCGATATCATAAGGTAGAGTATTCAAATAATTATAAGCAACGAGCACATCGATTGCACACTGTGCGGTTGAACCATCTGGAATTTCGTGAATTTGACCAGTTACTAATAAGGGATCATATCCTGTTGTTGGTCCATTGTTACTTCCAACATCTCCAGTAATTGTTGTGATTCCAGTATTTGTTACTGCACCATCGGCAGAAAATATTGCATAACATGCAGCAGCACCAAGTGTTGGGGCTGTTGGTCCTTCAAGTACAGGACTTCCACAACCAATAGGTGTATATGCCAGTATCCCGTCTACTGTAATCGCTCCAGCTGTAGAAAGTGCTCTACCTTCAAGTGTGTCGCCAGTACTCATTTCGATTGCGGAATTATTTGCAATTATAGTTCCTCTCATAGTACTTCCTGAGGCCATGCTTACCAATCCTTCAACTTTCCAGAATACGTTACACGCTAAAGCTCCATTTAACAAATTTATTTTTGATGAAGCATTTGTAGATAATGGTCCTTGTATTTGGAAAATAAATACTGCACTTTCGTCTCCTTGTGCATCTAAATTAAGATCTAAGTTTATGGTAGCAGCACTTGATATAGAATACACACCTTGGTTTAGCGTTTGTCCGTCTCCAAGTAAGGGAGCAGGAAAAAAATTAGGGACAACGGCGTTAAGTTCATTGTATGCGACTAATAAATCTGCTGCACATTGAGCACTTGCTGCGTCTCCATCATGCATTACACCATCAATATTTCCGAATGCTGTGCTTGAGCCGTTGTTGGTTCCAATATTACCCGTAAGATGTGAAATGCCAGTGTTACTAACAGCACCATCTGTTGAAAAAAGCACAAAATCGGCAGCACTACCTAAGTTTGGTGCTTGAGCATAATTTGTTTTTGGTGCAAAAAATAAAATAATAATTAATAGTGAATAAAATAATTTGTTTTTCATAATGTCTAGTTTAAGTTTTTTGAAAGAATTTTCACGAAACAAAGGTACGAATGTCTATGGCCGAATGTATTACATAATTATTTGTAATTGTTACATAGTTCTATGCATTATTATATTTATAATTGCTGTAAATTGATAGAATAAATGGTGTTGTTACCCAGATTTTGAAACCGTTTTTTTTAATTTTTTGGCTTGTTTGCAATATAATTTTCTAATTTCAATTCTTTTGCACTTTCCCCCTTTTGGAGGAAAAATAAATCCCGAAAACAGAAATTGTAGCAAAACTTGCAAACGCCCAATTAATTGCTTTGATAAAGACATCAGGATTTACGTATTTCATTGTAGTTTTGCCAAATGATGCAGCAAAAAACAAACTCACAATAGTCATACTTACAATTTGACCTAATACTCTCATTGTTGCAGCGGTACCTGATGCTTGCCCGTATGCTGTTTTGGGAACAGAACCCATTATTGTATTCATATTTGGCGAAGAAAATAAAGCAAACCCCAAACCAAGCCAAATAAGATTTGCTACAATTAACGATATAGGCGTAGTTTCTCCAATAAAACAAAATACAGTAAGCCCAATAGTACACATAGCCATTCCGATACTTGTTAAAAAACGGGCTTGTATTTTGTCGGATAATCGACCTGCTATTGGAGAAAACACGGCCATTATTATTGGTTGTGCAACTAAAATAAGCCCTGCATCTCGTGGATTTAATCCTTTAATTTTTTGTAAAAATAGGCTTAATAAAAAAACTATTGCAAAAGTGGCACTATAATTTATTAAGGCAGCAATATTAGAGTATGCAAAAAGCCGATTTTGACTAAATAGTTTGGTGTCAATTACTGGAGCTGTAGATTGTGTTTCAATAAACCAAAAAACAACAAGGAAAATTGCACCAATAGCCATTAATACCCACGCCCATGCGACCGGTATTTGAGACGAGCCATAAACTAAGCAAATGAGTCCCATTATGTAAAATACAGTTCCTTTTAGATTGATCTTTTTCTTTGTATTCTCACTAATATTGTCTTTCCCCAAAAAAATAAAGGCAATTGCTGCGGTGGAAAGCCCTAAACCAGCTGAAATAAAAAATATTGAGCGCCAACCAAGATATTGAGTTAAAAAACCACCTACAAAAGGACCAAATGCAAGCCCAAGATAAACAGCAGCAACCG
>JAQVOR010000122.1 GCA_028702535.1 Bacteroidales bacterium | reverse complement strand
TTGTTAGCAGAACTTTGTGAGGGAAAATAAACGCAAAGTACGCAGAGGTTTTCGCAAAGGTAGCAAAGGAATAATTGCAATTTCTTCTCGGTAGTTCTCTGTGTAAGAATAAAAACTTGCACAGAGTTGAGCTGAGGAAACACTGAGCTCTTTTGTTTTCTTAGTGTTCTTTGCGTTTTCTCTTTGCGTCCTTGCGGTTAGGATTATATTTTTTATAACTTCAATCTACAATTTAATGCCGATTGTTCTTTTACAATTCTCTAGTTCAAATTCATTTGGGTTATCTTTAAATATTCCAAATAAAGCCGAACCACTACCCGACATTTGTGCATAAACAGCACCTTTTGCGTAGAGTTCTTGCTTAATTTTGCTCAAAATGGGATAATCTGGAAAAATTGATGCCTCAAAATTATTTTTAATATTGTTTTTCCATTCTTCGATTGGAAGATTTATTAATTCTGATAGTTTTTGTTCTGGCAAATGCGGCTTACAATTCTTATAAGCGTTTGCGGTATTTACACTTATATTTGGGAAACATAATAATATGTAATTACCTGATAAATCAAGTTTAATATCCGCCAAATCTGTTCCGATACCACTTGCAAAACTAGGTTTGTTTTTTATAAAAAATGCACAATCGGCACCTATTTGTGAGGCATATTTTATTAAAGTCTCATCATCAATGCCAATATTAAACATATCATTAAGCATTTTTAACGTAAATGCAGCATCTGCCGAGCCAGAACCTAATCCAGTACCAAAAGGCACATTTTTGTACAGTATAATTTTTACTGTCCCAACTTTATAATTATCGTTAATTAGTTTCCAAGCTTTGTAGCATAAATTTTGCTCTACTGGGCAATCAATTGCTATTCCTTTATTGATAAGTTCAAACTTTTTTGAAGGAAGTATTTCCAATATATCAGTATGATTTGCAGGATAAAAAACTGACTCGATATTGTGATATCCATCTGGTCTTTTGCCAATTATATCGAGACCAATATTTATTTTAATATTAGGAAAACTTATCATAGTTTAAAAGTAAAACAGAAATCTTAATACTATTCTTTAATTGCTTTTCGTTTTTTGAATTCAAAATAAATCCCACCAAACAATAATAAGAAAAACACAGCAGAACAAGCATAAGAAATAGCTACGCCTGTATGGTAAATTTTAGGTACAAACTCAAATTTTATTGTGTGTTTACCTGCTGGAACTCTCATCGCTCTTAATACATAATTTGCTCTAAAATGATCAACTTCCTCACCATCAACCGTAACAACCCAGCCGTGAGGATAGTAAATCTCAGAGAAAATTGCAAGCTGTTCTGACGAAGTATTAGATTCATAAATCACATAATCTGGAGCTACATCTGTTAATGTAATATTTGCGACCGAATCAACTATCGGTTTTAATCCTTTTATCTGTTCAGCGTATTTTCTGTTTATAATTGCTTTATTGGATGGATCGAGTGTCTTAAGTTTATTAATCTCATCATTGGCAGTTTCAACCAACTCATAATCATTTACAAACCATGCATCGCCATAGTTGTGATTATTAATTAAAGCTTGACTACTAGGACTATATATTATATATTTTGTATTAAGCATATTCAAAATTGGTGTTTGTGCTTGTTGATCACACAAACCTTGTACCTGACCTTCATCAAAACCATTTTGAAAACCAGTTTTAACAAGATAATCTACCATTTGCATTTCACGCCACATTATAGAATCGTGCAGCTCTTGATAACGACGAAATTTTGCTCCACTATATCCACCAATAGATTTATGGTAAAAAGAAGTACTACCATCGTTAAAAGTGCTAACCGCCAAATTGCAAACCCGATAATGCGGATCACTGTCTGCTAAAATCATTTTGTCGGCATTAGACTTATCGAACGGCACTTCATATTTCCGTTTAGCAACAAAATTATCATCATTAAGATATCGCCTATTGACTGTCCACATATCTCCGAGAACAATTACCGCCATTGCAATTACCGCTATATTTGGCTTTATCTTTTTTCGGATTATTAAATAAACTACGCCTGCACCAAGAATAATAAACACTAATGAACGTGTAGCATCCTTTCGCACCATTGAGGCTCTATCTTCATAAACAGCATTTACAAAATCCGTTTTGAAAACTTCTTTCGCCTGATCGTATTGTGGGTCTTTAGGAAAAGCTCCTCCAAGATAATTTGCCATCTCAATCTCACTTTTATTTGCACCAGTAACACCCGTAATTGTCGGAGCAACAATAAAAACCATAGTAATTAGTCCTGTTGTACCCAAAGCGATATAGAAGTAATTCATTAGTTTAGCTCTATCAATTTTATCTTTAAAAATCTTGACTAAACCTAAAACCCCCAATAATGGGATACTAAATTCAGCTAAAACAAGTATCATTGATACAGTTCTAAACTTATTATATCCAGGGAAATAATCTAAAAAGAAATGTGTAACAAAGTCAAAGTTTTTACCCCACGAAAGCACAATAGAAACAATTGTTATTGTCAAAAGAAACCATTTCATTTTTCCTTTAACAACCATAAGTCCTAATACAAATAAAAATATTATAAAAGCTCCGGCATAAACGGGCCCTGAGGTAAATGGTTGGTCGCCAAAATATGTTGGCATTGATTTCATAATGTCTTTGGCAGTTTGTTTTCCAAATACTGGTTCAATCACATCGTAGGAGGCAGAGTTCTCGCTAAGTTCACTTTGTGAAGCTCCACCTTTTACATTTGGGATTAATAAAGTAAATGTTTCATCAATTCCGTAACTCCACGCAGTTGCATAAGACTTATCAAGACCTTTGGTACGATCGCCTTGTGCAGTTGTAAGCTCCGATTCCCCCCGAATAGAATACTTAATATATTCTTGTGTCGTTAAAATAAATGCAGCATTTATTCCTATTGCCAGAATCAAGCCAATTGTTAAAATCCCAGTTGTTTTAGCTAATCTTACAATATATTTTTCTTTTATTGCAGAAACCAACTCAAAAATTCCATAAATCAATATCATTAAACCTGTGTAGTAAGTAATTTGAACATGATTGCTAAGAATTTGAAGTGCCATAAAAAATGTCATTAGCAACATTCCAGCCCAGGGTCGTTTTCGCTCATAAGCGAGATAAATTCCTGCAAATATTGGTGCCATAAATCCTATGGCAATGGCTTTGGTGTAGTGCCCTGCAGCAATAATAATAAAAAAGTAAGATGATAGAGCAAACGCAATTGCTCCGAGTATCGAGACCCACGGATTTATTTTTAATGTACAGAGTAAAATATAGAAGCCTATTAAATACCAAAAAATTAGATTGAAAGGAACAAAACCACCAAAAATCAGTCCTTGATATATTTTAAAAAATACGTTTTCTTTTTTTGCAGTAGTAATTGCATAATCGGGCATACCAGAAAACATCGAATTATTCCAAAAAACTAGCCTATCGTTTTCTTCTTGATAATCTGTATTGGCTTTAGAAACAGCGTTATAGACATTGTAATCATGAGTTGCGAGTTTTTTTCCTTCTAGCAATGGTTTGCTGTATATAATCGAAATCAGCATAAACAACAACACGGCTACGATGTGTGGCATTGACTTTTTTAGCAGTTCTTTATTCATAATTATTGTTGTCTTAAAATTTATAAATTAAAAATACGTTGTAAAAATAGCAACAAAATGCAGAAAAACATAAAATATCAAAGAAATACTTAATTGTGAACATTTTATTTTTATTTGTTTTTATCTTTACATCGTGAAAAAAACGCTCGTAATATTAAGTCTGATTTTTTATTCTTTCATTGTCTATTCGCAGCATGAGGGAATAACCAGACACTTTAAGTCATATAAAATAAATTTGACCGAGTACTCTGATTACACTTACATAGCCGATACTCTTACCGATGAGTTTCACAATTTTTATACTCAACAAAAATTATCTTATAATAATTTGGGCTGGATGAACCCAGGACAACCATACATGCCAGCGGTTTTCTCGCAGCGAGCAAAGGCTAATCCGTTTTGGTTCTTCGATAATTATGCAAAATTTATTACCACTCATGACGATATTATTTACTTTGATGTGCAAAAACCTTTTACACTTTTTAATTTTACAGGTGGTGGGAACGAACTGGAGTTAGTAAAGTTTTTACATACACAAAATATTACACCAAGTTTAAGTTTTGCATTTGATTATAATATTACTAATTCAACTGGACATTATCAGTCAAATAAAACTAAAGTTAATGCCCTAAGTTTTAACACAGCATACACAAAGCATCGTTACCAGTCGCATTTTAACTTTATAATGAACAAAATTAACCATAACGAAAACGGAGGTTTGGCGGATATGGCTATTTTTGACACAACCTCTTATCCTGCAAATGTTTATTCAACTAATTTAGATAATGCCTACAATACAATTTCTCAAATAGGAGCTCAATATAATCATGAATATCGTTTTGGAACTTATAACATTGATACGATAATTGTTAAATCGGATACGGCAATAAATAAAATTTTTGAAAGCAATTTTTCGTTAATACATGATGTGAAAATTGATCGTTTTTACCGAATTTATGAAGATGTACCATCAACTTTTTATGCAAATACTTATAAGTCAAATACACTTACTTTTGATTCGGTTGCTTATAAGACCCTAGACAACAAGCTTTTGTTAAATTTTAATATTGACGGAAAAGGTAAAATGCAAAATTTTCAAGTCTTAGCAGGAGTCTCCAATTATCTTTATAATTATCATTTCCCTGACACAGTTAAAGCTAAGACATATTTCTCGAATTATGTTACAGGCATGGCCAAATTAAACACAAATGTTTCATCTCTTAGTGGAGTGTTAAATTATTGTTTTATTGGCACCGATGCTTTTGACATGAATATGTTGTTAAATTACAATCAACGTTTATCAAAGAAAATGGGTTTTGATGCGTATTTTGATTATTCCTTAGAAAATCCATCTCGGTTTTTGTTTAATTACAACTCAAATCATTTTAGGTGGGATATGAACCCCGCCAAAATTTACAAAAATGCTGCTGGTATTAATTTTGGATTTGATAGTATTTATTTGAATATGGGCATCAGTATTAACTTGTTAAAAAACTATTTTGTGTATAATCAGTTTGCTATGCCCGAGCAAATTTCGAAGGCTAATTTAATTGCAGATGCGTTTATATCAAAACAATTTAATTTTGGCAGTTTCCATTGGCTTTTAAAATTCACTTATCAATATATTGGAGATGCCGAAAAAGTTCCTTTACCAGAGTTTGTCGGATATACAAATTTTTATTTTAAAAAATGGATATTTCATAATGCTTTACTCTTGCAATTAGGAGCAGATCTTAAATATCATAGTGGTTTTTATGGATATGCTTATATGCCAGCAATTGGAGCTTTTTATCTTCAAAATAATATGGAAACTGGTAATTATCCAAATGCTGCAGTTTATGCTGCCATAAAAGTAAAAAGATTGCGCGGTTTTGTAAAAGCTGGAAATCTTAATAGCATGTTTATGACCCAACAAAATTACTTGCTTTATGCAATCCCAGATAATCCATTTTCGGTAAATTTTGGTATATCTTGGGAGTTTTACGATTAATTATCAGCCTTTTTTATCTACTATTGTCGAAAATTCATTATATTGTGCTTTGGAATACTCAATCAAACTAGATGAAAAACTTTAAAAAGCTTACCATTATTGTTATTATTGCAATTTTATTGCTTTCCATTTATCTATTAGTTAGATTTTTTGCAATCCATAATCAAACAGTTGTTAATAAAAGAGATTATAAAGAAATTACTGCCTCCGATACAATTATTGCGGTTGTATCAACAAATCCTCTTGATTATTTTATTTATCAAGGGCAAGCTATGGGGTTCCAATTAGAAATATTACAAGATTTTGCAAAACACCATAATCTTAATCTTAAAGTAATTGTAGAAAACGACCTTATTAAAGGGATGGAATTGCTGATGAAACGAAAGTGTGATATACTTGCACAAAGCATTATTGTTACTAACGAAAGAGACCTAATTCTTGAATTTAGCATTCCAGTACGACAGACAAAACAAGTATTGGTACAACGAAAACCAGACTCATTCAAATCTTTAACCTATAATCAATTAGAAGACTCGCTAATAAGAAGCCCCGAAGGCTTAAAAGGTAAAACTTTATACGCATTTAAAGCTAGCATAAACAAAATTGCTCTACAAAGTCTATCATTAGATTTAGCTGAAAACTTTTTTGTTCAAGAAATAGACAGCATCTCGGTTGAGCAGATAATTTATTATGTTTCGACAGGGGTGTTTGATTACGCTGTATGCGACGAAGGAATGGCAAAAATCACTCAGGTATATTATCCAAATATAGACATTAAAACAGAACTTAGTCTAGCACAAAATATTGCTTGGGGTATTAGACCAGAATCTGTTATGTTGCTTGATACCGTTAATGCGTGGCTAGAGAATTTTATACAATCTTCAGAATATAATAAATATAGTTTAAGATATTTTAATAATAACAGAATTTTAGTTGATATTAATAGTGAATTTTATTCTGGCAACGGAGGGAAAATAAGCAATTATGACGATATTATTAAAAAATATAGCCATATTATCGGTTGGGATTGGCGACTTATTGCCTCGCTAATTTATGAGGAATCGAGATTTAACGAAAACGCTATTAGCTGGGCTGGTGCTTATGGATTAATGCAACTAATGCCTTTTATATATGAACGTTTTACTCCTGATACACTCTCGGGTAACGAAGCACAAATCGTTGGAGGCTTAAATTACATAAATTTCCTTTACACAAAAATACCTAATAATGTTCAAGATTCTACTACTGTTATAAAAATGATATTAGCTGGCTATAATGTAGGCTTTGGACATGTTGATGATGCTATTAGCTTGGCCGAAAAATACAATAAAAATTCTGCTTCATGGGAAGTAATTTCTCATTATATGAACAACCTCGCAAACCCTAAGTACTTTAATGACACTTGTGTTAAACATGGATATATTGCAGGTATTTATGCTGTGAATTTTGCTAATAATATTGTCGAAAGATTTGAGCATTATAAGAATGTTATTCCTGAGTGATGAAAAACAGAGTCTTATACCAATTTAATATCAAAATGCCTTATTGGATATTGCAATTATTTTGTGCTTATGCAAGGCGAAAAATCTTGTCATAGCATTCGTTCTGTCAATATTTTTCAACGAAGCAGGTGCGCAAAATAATCAATTTATATCGGGTATTTTGGTGTTATATTAGTATTAGACATTGAGCCAGCCGAGAGATGCCATAGAAAGCGAATAAAACCGATTACTCGATTATCCTATCAAGTTTTATTAAACACTCTTTCCCAATTTTAATCCTCACATTTTGATTTATATCTTTAATCGTAATGCTTACATATTTACTACTACTGTCTTCAATGCAAACACCTTTTTGACCTCGTAACACTCCTGCAATTATCTCAACATCATCGCCTTTACAAATAGAAAGATGTTCTATTGTAATTTCTAATCCATGTTCTTCAATTTTACGTAAAAGATCAATTTCTTTTTCTCGGATTGTTGCAAATTCATTACCCAACTTTATTGATGTTACGATTTGGCTTAATTGCAAAATTTTTGTGATCTCAAAATCATAGCAATAAACAAAGATATAATTAGGAAACATTGGCATCATAACTTTCTTAATTCTATCGCTCCAAACTCTGTTTTGCAGCATCATAGGCAAATAAGATTCGTATCCTAGCATCTTCACCTCCTCATTTGCTTTTTTTTCAGATCTGAATTTACAATAAAATACATACCATTTTCTCTCTATAGACATTTCAAAAATTTTACTCAAAAATACATTTTATTTAATGCAAAACACACAACAACAAAAAACGTTTCTTAAAAAATGAAATAAAATTGTAATTTTGCCAAAACAATATTCTTAAAAATTTATTGTTTAAATAAAGTAACTGATAAAAACATGAAGCTATACCTTACTATAATTTGTGGTCTCCTTTTATGTGCAAATGCAAAAAGCCAATCGCTGGAAATAGTAAATGCAAAAGAGGCTTCTGAAATTGTTAATTGTCGCAACACCATAAATACAATTATAATTGATGGCAGAAGCGATGTAATGTATGCAGAAAAACATATCAAAGGAGCAATTAATATTGATGCTTTTAGTGATTCAGCTACAACAGAATTAAAAAAACATTTAGAAACAAAAGAAATAATTGTTTATTGCACAAATCAACGCAGAGCAGAATTACTAATCGAAAAATTAAACGAACTTCAATATAATGGAAAAATAATATTTATCATCGATGGCCTAAACACCTGGATTTCATTAGGATATGAAACAGTTAGTGATTGAATATAATTCTATTTTCCAAACGATATCGTCTCCACAAATTTTCTCAATCTTACTAAACTTTCTTCTTTCCCAATGATTTCGATTATATCAAAAACATGAGGTCCTTTTCCTGCACCTACTAATGCCAATCTAAAAGGTGACATTACTTTACCAAAACCAATTTCCGAGCTTTCGAGCCATGATTTAATAACAGATTCTGTATTTACAGCAGTAAAATCATCAATACTTGTTAATTTTTCAATTAATGTTCTCATAAGTTCTGCTGTACCTTCTTTTACTGCTTTTTTCAAAAATGCCTCATCATAATTATCTGGTGCTTGAAAAAAGAAATATGACTCTAACACCTTGTTTATCATCCGAAAAAAGCAAAACAACTAGCATATATAAAGAATATTATTATTCAACAATGTGACAAAACTCTAAACTATTTGCAAATAATGTTAACAGAGCGTTAATATAATGTTACAGTACTGACCGATTAAAATTTTAATAAAAGTAGGGCTACTCCCATAAGGTTTCGCCCTAATGTCGTAAATTTGTTTTGCAAAAAATAAAAATCGACATGAGCAAAGATAAAAATAAAAATTTAGTC
>JAQVOR010000121.1 GCA_028702535.1 Bacteroidales bacterium | reverse complement strand
ATTGCTACAAATGGAGGTATAGGAATTTATGATTTTCAATCATGGACTTCAATTACTACTGCCCAAGGCTTACCAACATCGAACATATTAACTCTAAAAGAAGATTATAACCAAAACTTATGGATGGGGGCTTCAGTAGGGCTTATAAAATACGATTGGACTAATTTTACTGTTAAAGATTATGAGGACGGACTAACTAGCACAATTGTTACTAAAATTATTATTACTAATGCAGGGGATAATAAAATTTGGGCCGGATCGTATCAGAATGGGCTTACTGTTTATGATAATGCTGATACTTACATTATTTATCGAAAAAACAAAAATCTGATAAGTGATAATGTTCAAACTATTTATGTTGATGATGAAGATATAACTTGGATTGGGACAGATGCTGGAGTAAATAGAGTTGATGACTTACACTGGAGAACGTATTTAATGTCAGATGGTTTGACTAACGATAATATTTCTTGTTTTCATAAGGATATTAATGGAAATCTTTGGGTGGGGACTGCTGATGGACTTAATATTATCGATGGTCAAACAATTACGACTTTTACAACCGCAGACGGACTTACAAGTAATGTTATAAATGGTATAACATCTAATGATGTTGGTGTTGTGTATATTGCTACTCCAAATATGATTAGTGTATTTGACGGTGGTATGGTTACCGATACTATTAATATGAGTGATGGTTTGTTTAGTGATAGTATTACTCAAGTACATTATGAAAATGGACGACTTTGGGTTTTGGCAGATACTTCAATTCAATATTTTGACGGAACTTCTTGGATTGATGCAACCTCTTCGAATTGTGCTATGACTCCTTTAGGAACAAAGGCTAAGTGTCTTAATAATTCTGCTATTCAATATTTTGGTACAGATCAAACATTACGTTCTTACGAAGATGGAACAACAAATGCTTCTTGTATTACACATCCATATACTGGAACTTCTATTATCGAAGCAATTGCTGAGACCCCATTAGGACTTCTTTGTTCTTTTGATAATGGAGAAGTTCAGATTTACGCTTCTGGCCCTAGTTGGACACCGTTTTCTGTACCATATAATGTTTCTTTTGTAGCAGACCAATCAAATAATTATGCTTGGATAGGTTTTGCAGCTAACGGAATTATGAAACAATGTTATTCTTGTTACGAAACAATTGTTTATAATACAACAAATGAAAGCTGCCATGATGAAAATAATGCTACTTTAGAGCTAACTTCTCCTATTGGTGCTTTTGAATATTCAATTGATAATGGAACTAATTGGCAAGCAACAACTTCTTTTAGTCCTTTATCGGGTGGATACCATCATTTGCTTGTGAGAGATGCTAGTTTGAGCATTGTTGCAGATTCTGTTTTGTTTATAGAAAATTATAATATTATTGATGATGCAAATATCACATTTACTCAAATGATGTGTCACGGAGATAATGATGCACAGATTGAATTGGCATATTCTAATCCAGGCTCACATGTCTGGGAAAATGCAAATACAACATTGTATGTTCGTGAAAACTTAAATGCAGGAGTTTATTTTGTTACGGTTTCTGACGGTGTATCATGTACCAGAGTTTTAGAAAATGAAATGGTGCAACCCAATCTTTTATCATTAACTGTAGATGTCGAAAATATAGTTTGTTTTGGTGATGCGAGTGGAAGTATTAGTTTAAATGTTTCGGGAGGAACATTGCCTTATCAATATCTTTGGAGTAATGGTAGCGAAACTGCTTCTATAAGCGGATTGCTTGCAGGCGATTATTATTATACTGTTACAGATGCAAACGGATGTTTTGTTACTGGGATGCAACCTGTTACTGAATCTTCAGAGTTGATTTTGTCGGGGCTTGTTGATAATATTGATTGTTATGGTGAACTTACTGGTAATATTGATATCTCATGGAGTGGAGGAACGCCTAACTACCTAATAGAGTGGAATACCTCTGATTATGTAGATACTAATAATGATATTGTGTTAGCACCTGCTGGTGATTATAGTGTTACTATAACTGATAATCATTCATGTTCAGTTACTACCGATTTTTCTATTATTCAACCTAATGCAATTGAGATTGTCTCTGACGATATTATAAATGTGTATTGTTATGGAGAAACAACAGGAGAAATTCAGCTTCAAACTCAGGGAGGAACAGGAACACTTTCTTTTGAATGGACACTCGAAGGAGAAATTGGTACATTCGCAACAACCGAAGACTTAATTGATTTGTCTGCTGGTGAATATCATTTAACAATTACAGACGAAAATTCATGTCAATTAGTAAGTACTTATACTATTACGCAATTTCCCGAATTGGTGCTTTCTCTTGATGTAACTCCAATATCCTGTGGTGGATATGAAGACGGTTCGATTCTTGCTCAAGCTATTGGAGGTAGCGGTATATATAGTGCCTACACTTGGTATGATGACCAAAATGATATTATAGACGTGACTCCTCATATTACTGGATTAGGTGCAGGTTATTATAAAGTTGTTGTTCGTGATAGTTACTATTGTTATGATAGCACTTTTACAACTCTTACTCAAGCTGTCCCACACGAATATATTATTACTCCTACACCAATGTCTTGCAATGGTTTAGAAAATGGTGAAATTGTCGTTTCCGTTGACGGTGGCTCTGGTGCTGGTTTTACGTTTGCTTGGCAAAATGACCTTGCGGGAAATGTAAATAATGCCCAAAATCTAGCCGCTGGTGAGTATTTTGTTACTATCACAGACCCAAACGACTGTATAGAAATATTGTCTGCCGAAATAGTAGAACCTTATATGGACGAAATCGGAGCATTTGACGATATAGCATATCTTTGCTATGGTAATGATCTTGTGCTAAATCCAGGAACTTTTGTCGAGTATTTGTGGAGTACAGGCTCTACACAGCCAACAATTACTGTCGAAAATGCCGATGTCTATTTTGTTGAGGTTGTTGATGCTAATGGTTGTCATCTTGCAGATACTATGCAAGTGGTTATTAGTACAGTCTTTAATCACGAAGAAATAAATCTCGCTTCTGTAACTGATAATGAAAATATTACTGTAATGTGGGAAAAAACTGCTGGAGAAGGTACCGAACTTTATAAAATTTATCGAAATTCTGGAGACGGATTTGAATATCTTGCCACTAAACTTTTTAATGAGGTTGCTATTTACGAGGACATAGATGTAAATCCTGCAAATCAATATTATAGTTACCAGATTTCGGCTATAGATTCATGTGGTGCTGAAAGTGATTATTCGCAAACACACAGAACATGCCTGTTAGATGTTGTCCCAGATGGTAATGGTGCATGTTGGTTAAATTGGGGAGAATATCAGGGCTTTTTTGTTGTGTATTATTTTATTATGAGTGGCACAAGTCCTGATAATCTTGTGGTAGTCGATTCCACACTTTATAGCGATTTTAATTGGGTAGAAATGAATCCAAACCCGAATGGAACTTATTACAGAATAAAAGTTAGACGTATAGATGGCTGTTATCCAGGAGATGGCGAATATTATGACGAAGCATTCTCAAATATTGTCTTTTGTGATAATTATGTCGGATATGTGAATACGGTAGTTGCAAAAACATCGGTATATCCAAACCCGTTTTCTTATAATCTTACTTTGGATATCAATATGAATATTCCAAGTGTATTAAAATATTCCTTTATTAATGTGTTAGGACAACAGATTATTGAGCCTGAAACTACTTTTGTCGAAAAGGGAGAACAGACCATAGTTATTAATCCTGATATTGTTCCTGGTTTATATATTCTACGCCTTGAGGTTGCAGATGAAGTTTATAATATGAGAATTATCAAAGAAAGTTTCTAATTGTTGATGCGTTATAAAATAGAGTTATCATATTTTGGCAGAGATTTTCATGGTTGGCAAAGACAGCTTAACGCAATAAGTGTGCAGCAAACAATAGAAGATGCGATTAATGTGGTTTTTCGTGACGAAATTATGCTTATCGGCTGTGGCAGAACAGATACTGGCGTTCATGCACGTAAGTATATAGCTCATTTCGATTCTGATAAAGAGTATAACAATGATGCGGCTATGAAACTAAATAATTATCTGCCTTTTTCAATAGCAATACATAGTATCGAATCTGTTAGCTCCGATTTTCATGCTCGATTTAATGCTGTTAAACGCACATACCAGTATCAGATTTGTCTTACGAAAAATCCTTTTTTTGTCGATTCTGCGTGGTTAATTTATCAGCATCTTGATGTAAATTTAATGAATATCGCTGCCGAACAACTTTTTAAATATACCGACTTTACAAGTTTTAGCAAATTACATACGGATGTTAAGACAAATAATTGCGATGTGCAATATGCTAAATTTGAGCTTAATGAAAATGTTTTGATATTTACAATTATTGCAGATCGATTTTTGCGAAACATGGTGCGTGCAATAGTAGGAACGCTTATTGATGTCGGTAAAGGTAAAATTAATATTGATGAGTTTTCTACCATAATTGAGGCGAAAGATAGGAGTGAAGCAGGACAATCAGCACCTGCTCATGGATTGTTTCTTGTTGATGTAACGTATCCTTAATAAACTATTTAGGAATATCTGTTTTTAGTTTTCTTGGTAGTTCTACATAAAATGTGCTGCCTTTTCCCTCCTCAGAATCTAAACTAATTTTACCCCCTACGATGTGTGTGTTTTCTTTAGCAATACACAAACCTAAGCCTAATCCTCCATATACATTAGTGATGTTTGAGTCTGCTTGCGAAAATCTATCGAAAATTATGGATTTACTTTTGTCAGCTATACCGATACCAGTATCTTTAACATAAATGGTAACATTATCTGTGCTTTCCAAATATCCGATTTCAATTGAGCCTTTCTTTGTGAATTTTATCGCATTTTCAATAATGTTTCCAAAAATCTTTGTCAGCTTATGATGGTCACTAACGATTTTTAAGTTTTTATTAGAGTTTTTAGTTTTGAAAACTAATTTTAGACCTTCCGACATTTTTAGTGAAAAAATTGAGTGGAGCTCTGTTAAAAATTCATTGATGTTGATTTCACTTAATTCGGGGTAGTGCTGTTTTGTGTTAAGTATCGACAATTCAACTATATCGTCAATAATCTTTTGTAATTTAGAACTACTGTTAATAATTATCTTTGTAAAATCTTTACGTTTTTGTTCCGATAAGCCTTCTTTATTTAATAATTGCGAAAACCCTACAATACCATTTAAGGGAGTTCGAACTTCGTGCGACATATTGTGCAGAAATTCTGTTTTTAATTTATTGCTTTCTTCTGCTTTTAACTTTGCCTTTAAAAGCTCTTTAGCACTTTGTTTCTTCTCTTCAAGTAATTTTAAAAGGTTCTCATTTTTTATTTGTAATTCCTGTTCGTTTTTATGAATTAAATTTATTTTAATATTAAGCCTCTTAAAAAGATAGCTAAATGAAACAGCAAATAATCCACCTAGCCATAGATAGAGCAAAATGGCAGTAGCCCATGATGAAAATGTTTTAGATGATTGAATATAATCCACATTAAGAATTAGCACTTCTGTTAGAAATAAAATACTGAAAATAATAAGCACTCCTAAAACAGTTGAAATCCAAAAATATGTTGCTCTCTTTTCTAATAATAGTGTTGACAAACCGATTGCTGTTAATAATATTGTTGGGCTTGCCCCAAAAAGTGCACCTCCATACAAATTTATAATCCCGATAAGCACTAAAGTCGCTATAAGTAAATTGGATTTTAAAACATAAGAAAAATTTCTGTATTTCAGCAAAACAATCAAAGACGGTAAAAATGCTAAGGCACTCCAAATCCCAATTTTGCTAACCTCTAGCTCAATACTAGATATTATTCCAAATAATATAGTCGGGAGTCCAATTGTTCCAATTGCTAAGTAAATACGATAAAGTAGGGTTTCCTTTATTTCTGGTATCGTATCGTTAATATTTGTGCTTTTTTCTTTTAAAAGTTTCATCTTATTTACTAATTCTTAATCGTTTATAAACTTAGAGTTTGAATCAGAATATGCAACGATGAACACACTCCCTACTATTTACAACGGCACACCCCCCTGACTATTTATGACTACTCCTGACTACTCCTGACCTCTATCCCCACTTCCTACTCCTCACTCCTCACTCCCCACTCCTCACTCCCCACTCCCCACTCTCTCCCCCACATTACGAACAAACACTAATTAGAACCATATACTCCCAAGCTTGTAATTTTATATCTTTTAGTTCTTTACTGGAATATTCTTTTCCAGAAAAATACTCTTTATATTCAGCGTTTTTATCTTTCATTTTTAATTTTGCAGTGGCAATATTATCAGAGAGATTTAAAATAATTAGTAATTGGTTATTGTTTTTTGTTCTAGTAAAAGCAAAGACTGGTGATTTCTTTGAGCTATTAATTATTTTAAAATCGCCTCCATAGCTGCCGTTCCATAAAGCCTGATTGTCTTTTTTTAATTTATTTAGTGATTTATAAAAGTCTTCATAAATAATTATAGACCAGTCGATGCTGTCTTTTTCAAAAAAATTTAAGCGATGGTCTAAACCAGCTTCTTGTCCGCTGTATAAAAGAGGCATTCCGGGCAGAGTGTAGCACAATACTGAAAAACATAAATTACCTTCGCCATATCTTTCATAAACTGTTCCATTCCAAGAGTTTTCGTCGTGGTTGGTGGTAAAACGCATTTTTACACTTCCTTCTGGAAAATTTTTCTTTTCCCATTTTAAAATTGTGTCTAATTCTGTTACTGGTTTCTCTCCGCTTGCTATTTGATTCATACCGTGTAATAACCACCACGAATACGACATGTCAAATGCAGAATCGTGATGCTCGGGCTGCTCAGCTTCGGCAAGCATAAAGACTGGCTTAATTTTATCAAGGGCTTCTCGTGCTTCGTTCCAAAATTCCGTTGGTACCATCTCAGCAACATCGCACCTAAAACCGTCAATGTCAGTTTCCTTAATCCAAAAAGCCATATCATTAATCATTGCTGTATGTAATTCGGCATTATCATAGTTTAGGTCTATTACATCACCCCAATCTTCGACAGGTGGGATAAAATTATTTAGACTATCTTTTGTGTAAAATTCAGGATGGGTTTTTGTCCAAACATGATCCCAGGATGTGTGATTTGCAACCCAGTCTAAAATAACATACATATTATGCTCATGTGCCACATTTACTAAATTCTTAAAATCCTCAATTGTGCCAAACTCCAGATTTGTTTTTGTGTAATCTTTTATTGAGTAGTATGAACCCAAACTCCCTTTACGATTTTCAATACCTATTTCCTGAATTGGCATAATCCAAAGAATATCAATTCCAAGTTCTTTTAATCTCGGAATATCTTTAGTAAATTCGGCAAAAGTACCCAAGTTCGTGTGTTGACGTATGTTCACTTCGTATATTACGGCATCTTTAGCCCACTCTGGCATAGTCTTTTGGTACGAAGTTTTGGTTTTTTTGTCTTGTTTTACATTATTACAACCAAAAAGTGATAATAAAAAAGCTATTAAAAGCATAAAAATAATTTTAAATTTCATTTCTTTAATTTTTTGTTAATATTTCAAACGAATATGGGGCTAATACAATTTGATAATTTGAACTTAATTCATTAATTTTAGAATTAAAATTAATGAAATAGTCACTAATTATTCCTAATTCGTTTTTATTTAGTGTTATTTCTTTGGTGTTTGCAGATTGGTTAATCAATAAATATGAGACCTTATCAAAATATTGCCTTTTTAATATTAGTGAATTTTCACTTTCACAAATAATAGTGGTTGCCCCATAAATAAACTCAATGTTTTCTTTTCTGATTGCTATAAGTTTTTTGAATATTTCAAATGTTTCCACCTGTTCAGGATTTAAGTTATTAAAAACCATCATTCTTCTGTTATCTGGGTCGCCGGCTCCAGGCATACCAATCTCATCGCCATAATAAATACAGGGGATTCCTGGTATTGACATTGTAAAAGCTGCAAGGTTTTGCAGTTTTTTGTATGATGATTTGTTTTTCACACTTATATCCCTTGTCCAACCAGCTTCTTTGTCATCTTCTCCAGATAAAACTGACTTGTCTGCATAAGTAATAAATCTTATAATATCATGATTTCCTGTTATATTTCCCATTAGGTTGTTATATCCATAAATAGACAATGATGCCGTAAGGCTTTGGGCAAGATTTTTCATATTGCATAAGCTGTCGGCAAAACAATTTCGTGCATCAAAATATAGATTAAAATCAAATTGCCCATCCAGTTTATCGCTACCCACATAGTTATTTATGAGCTCTCGGCTGCCAAATGTTTCTCCAATTTGATAAATAGTCTTTTCTGGAAAATTGGTTCTTAATTTTTTTGTTAGACTTGTCCAAAAAACCTCTGGTATATGTTTTGTTGCATCGTGCCTAAAACCGTCAATATCAAACTTTTTAATCCAATATATTGCTAACTCCGAAATAGTGTCTGTAACTTCGGGATTATTAAAGTCCCATGAGGGTAAAAATGTGTCAAACCATGTTGTAAGCCTGCATTCATCCCAAATTCTGATGTTTTTGCGACCATCAGGGAGATTTAAGTCTGTTGCCCAGCTTTTATTTAATTGATAAAGTGGATGCTCTTGATGCACATGGTTAGCAACAAAGTCTAATATTACATTTATATTTTTTGTATGAGCGTTATCAACTAGATTTTTAAAAACACTATCATTTCCAAAACGGGTGTCGATATCAATCGATGAGATAGGCCAATATCCGTGATAACCAGAATAATATCTGCGAGGCTCAGGAAATTCTTTAAATGCAGTTAGCGGATTCTGAAAAATAGGTGAAATCCACAAACAATTTATCCCTAAATCATCGAAATAGCCAGTTTCTAATTTCTTATTTATTCCTTGCAAATCGCCTCCTTGATAATTTGCCTTCTTTGCTAACCTGTTGTCGTTTACAGGCTTGTCATTTTCTACACAATTATTATAGAAACGGTCAACAAGCATAAAATACATGATGTTGTAATGCTTGTCGTTTCTTGAAAGCTCTTGGGTGGATGCAATTACTTTTCCATTTTTTAAAGGAATTAAAAGATCGTTAGACTGACAACCCTTATAACTACTGTAAACTCTAA
>JAQVOR010000024.1 GCA_028702535.1 Bacteroidales bacterium | reverse complement strand
GTAATACTTTGTGCCAATGCAAAAACTGACACACAATATATAAGTCCAATTAATAATGTTATTTTTTTCATATTATTTAATAATGTTTATTTACCTAACGTAAAACTTTTAAATAGGTTGGCTATATTTAAAAAATAAATAAATATAAATAGGGACAAAAAAGGAATGCAAATTTTCACTTTGCATTCCTTTAACATTTATACAAAGCTCTATTGACCTTTACGAGCGGAGTAATTTATTTTTAAAGCACTAGCTTTTCTAAGCTCTTGTTTTATATCAGTAACAATTCCCATTCTAGTATCTTGGTGTACTTTTAACGAGGTTGTCATGAACGGCACTTCAGCCTCATCTCTTTGGGCACGTTCAGCAAGTATATATTCATAAATATCAGAAAGCTCTGCAAATGCAGAATTAAGCTGTATTCGAGGCTCTGTTCCGTACATTCTTTCAAAGTTCTTTCGAGGTTTACCAACATAAATATAGCTCACCAATGATTTTTTCTCTAGCTTTTTAATTTCAGTTGCCTGCGGCAAATCGGAGTTTGTCAATTCGACTTTAAGTTCAACCTCTCTCATTACAGTAGTAACCATAAAAAAGAATAGTATCATAAATACGATATCAGGCAACGAGGCTGTTGACATTGCGGGCGCACCCTTTTTCTTTTTTTTTCCAAATTTTGACATTACTATTTTCCTCCAATATTTTTAGGTTCGGCTTCAGAAATTCTTTGCGGATAAATTTGACGTACCGCTTCTTGTTCTTTTTCACTAAGGTCGTCATAGCTACGTTTGCCGAAATATTCAAATGCGGCATCATTACGCAGCTCAGTATAAGCAGCTACGAGTTCATTTTGCACTTCTATATAACGTCCGTAAGTAGTACCTCTATCATTACGCAAGGAAATAATCCCTTGAGATATCATTATCTCTTTACCTAATGCCTCAACAAACGCAGCTTCTTTTACAGGCAATTTAGGGCTATTAGCAGCGTTTTTGATAAATATTTTAGTTTCTTCTCTAAGGATTTCAACATTCATTGGTTTTCCATTAACTAGCAATCTATCCTGAGCGTTAATAAGGACAATAAATATATTACGTTGATTAATTTCTTCGGACGTTTGTTGCTTATCTTCAGGGATAGGAGGCAACTGCCGGGCAATACCAGTATCCACGTCCATTGTAGTGGTAACAAGGAAAAAAATCAGTAACAGAAAGGCTATATCAGCCATTGAGCCAGCATTAATTTCTCCTACTTCACGTTTTGCCATAGTTATTTATTTTTAAATTATTTACGACTATATAATTATCTCCAAATTCTTGAAACCTCTGTATATACGAGTGCTACAACAGTTACACCAACAAGAATATACATGCCAATAATGGCAGTTTCGACATTTTTAGAAATACTTGCAGTAATATCGAAGTTATCAGCACCTAAAAACACAGGTATTGCATCTGATGCCAATGAATAAGAGATTATTACTAATAAAGCGATTGAACCTATAGCGATAGCAGGTTTAATTGCACTTTTAGGATTATCAATTGCATCTCTAACAAATTTATAGATAGCAAATCCCACCGCTAAAACTGCACACAAAACGAATAATACAATAGAAGCATTTAACACAAGTGCCCCCCAAGAATCAGCAGTTTTTTCGACCTCAAGTATTTTCATTTCAGCTGGCATGTCTGTCATTGTTGCAAGTGCCTCTTCTAACATACTGGCATCCTTAACAAAGAACAGAATTGCAATAAGTGCAGCAGCTCCAATAACTACCCAACCAACTATTTTTACAATTTTATCTAACATGATAATTATTTTAAATTATTTATTTTTTTTCTTTGAATTCCACTAGGATATCAATCAATGAAATTGATGCGTCTTCCATGCTATTAACAATAGAATCAATTTTACCGATAATATAATTGTAGAACACTTGCAATATCATCGCCACAACAAGACCACTAACAGTAGTAATAAGAGCGACCTTAATACCACCCGCCACTAAAGAGGGGTTAATATCACCAGCAGCCTCGATAGCGTCAAAAGCGCCAATCATACCAATAACAGTTCCCATAAAACCTAACATAGGAGCTAAGGCGATAAACAACGCAATCCACGTAAGACCATTTTCGAGTTGTCCCATTTGAACAGAACCATAAGAAACGACAGATTTTTCAACTACGTCTATACCAGCCTCATAACGGTCGAGTCCTTGATAAAAAATACTGGCAACTGGGCCACGCGTATTACGACAAACCTCTTTGGCAGCTTCAATACCGCCTTCATTAAGAGCATCTTCTACCTTATTTAAAAGCTTATTAGTGTTAGTTGTTGCAAAATTCAAATAAATAATTCTTTCAAAACACAATGCAAGACCAAGGATAAGCGTTAAAATAACAAAACCCATAAACATAGGTCCACCTTCGATAATTTTAATTTTGAGTTGTTGGTGTAAAGGTTTTGCATCTGTTTCGGGAGCCACACTTCCATCTGTGTCCTCTGCTATAACTTCTTCAGCAGGAGTTTGAGCTGCATCCTCTGTATTTTCAACTTGTTCTGTTGTTGCCTTTGCATCTTTGGTATTTTTGTCTTGTGCATAAACCATCGATGACGCTGCAAATGTAAGCAATCCTGCTAATGTAAATAATGCAATTAGTTTTTTCATGACTATTTCTCGTTTAATTTAAACTTATTTAATTAATAACTAGTAATTCACTTTTTTTAATAATCCACCTTGCGGAGAGAGTGGGATTCGAACCCACGATACGGCTTCAAACCGCACACACGCTTTCCAAGCGTGCGCCTTCAACCACTCGGCCACCTCTCCATGACCTCTTCACAAAATGTTTCGCAAAATAATAAATATTTTAACTATAAAAAAATTTTATCAAGTATTTTTATACAATTATTATAGAACTTAATTAACAATTTATTTAAACCTATTGAACATTAAGCTTTTATATTTGTATAAACATCAAGCCAAAAAGCAATAACGCATATATTTGCAAAATATTTCATAAAGCAAAAACTTGTTTTGCATTATCTCGAGTTATTTTACAAACGCTTTCATAAGAAGTAGCGGTAATTCGGGCTATCATCTCTGCTACATATTTTACATAAGCTGGCTCGTTTCGCTGTCCTCGTTTAGGTACAGGGCTTAAATATGGTGCATCAGTTTCTAACAAAATATATTCAAGTGGGATATTTTCAACCACTTCGGGCATATTAGAATTTTTATAAGTTAATATGCCACCAATACCTACATAAAACCCCATGTCGATAACAAGTTTAGCTTGTTTCGAGTTTCCTGGAAAACAATGAAACACTCCCTTAACTCCAGAGCTAACGTGAGGTTTAAGTACATCAATTATGTCATCAAATGAATTTCGACTATGTATAATTATAGGTATATTATATAATTTTGCGAGTTCAATTTGATAATCAAAAGCATCTTTTTGTTGTTCAATAAAGGTTTTATCCCAATACAAATCGATTCCCACTTCTCCAATTGCAACATACTCGGCAATATCAAAACCATTGTATATAAGATTTAAGGATTTTTTATAATTATAGTTTACCGAAGTTGGATGCAGCCCAATTGCAAGCTCGGTAATTAGCGGATAAGCTAATTTTACGGCTTGCATTTTAATGATACTATCAAAATTGATATTAGGCAAAATAATTTTCTCTACTCCAACTTCAACCGCATTTTTAATAACACGGTCAAGATCATTGTCAAACTGTTCGAGGTAAATATGGCTATGAGTATCTATTAACACATTATTTTGTTTTTAATGAGAATATTTTGCCTGGCAAAGCCCTGACAATATTTTTAAATTCGAGTTCTAAAAGGCTAAGGCTTAAAAGATCGGTTTCTAGTCCTGATTGTCTGCTAATATTATCAATATCAAGAAACTCGTACTTTTTTAAGACATCCACAATTTTTGTTTCGTTTTCGGTCAAATTAGCAATTAGTTCGAGAATATTTATTTTCGTCATTTTATTTTCGGAGGACCAATTCATAATATACTCAATATCTTCGAGAGTTTCTAACAGATTAGCTCTATTAGTTTTAATAAGTTTATTTGGTCCGGCACTATATGTAGAATTTATGCTGCCAGGCAGAGCAAAGACATCACGATTATAATGGTTTGCAATATTTGCGGTAACAATACTTCCACCTTTCAATCCAGATTCGACAATTATAAGCACATCAGCAATACCAGCAACTATTCGGTTTCTCCTAACAAAGTTACCTGGATCAGTAATTGAATTATGTGGATAATCGCTAATAACTGCACCCCCTTGGTCAATAATTTTATTAGCTACTCTCTTATGTACTGCTGGATATACAGTTTTGAGATTATGTCCAAAAACCGCCCAAGTTTTAAGACCGTGGTCCATTGCAGCCTTATGAGCAGCAACATCTATACCATAAGCTAAACCGCTAACAATTATAGTTTCAGGATATTTTTCGGCAATTTGCCCCACTATCTGATTGCAAAAATCGGTACCATATTTAGTTGCATTACGTGTGCCAACAATACTAATAATTCTCGATGCATTAAAGTCGGGTTTACCTTTATAATATAATACTACTGGAGAATCATCACATTCGAGCAGACGCTTAGGATATTCATCTTCGAGACAAGCGACAAATTCTACATCGTTTGAATAAATGTACTCAAGTTCCTCTTGTGCTAATTGCAAAGCGACGGAAAATCCATTATATAATTTTAATGCAGCGATATTACCAATTCCGGGTGTTTTTTTTATATCTCCAAGTGGAGAGTTAAAAAGCTTTTTAACATTTCCAAATCTAGAAATTAATTTACGAGCATTAACATCACCAATACCAGGTAAAAATGAAATTGCAAGATTATATAATCTGTCGTCTGATGCCATTAATTACTAAAAGACATAGCGAATAGACAATGCCCCTCTCTGCCAGTACCAAAACTCAGGCACTACATTAAATGAAGGAACTATATCGACACTCAAATTAATAGGTATTTCATCAAAAGTATATTCTACTCCAATAACCCCAGCAACACCAAAAACAAAGCCATTAGAATATGTACCCCAATGAAGGCGATAATAGTTTGAATTATAAAATCCTACATGTCCACCAAATCCATAAAACAAGGCTAAATTATCGACTCCAAAAATATCAAGTGAATGAATTTCGTACAAGGCAGTAAGATTTAACCCATGATAATGTGTAGCAACAATAAGGTCAAACGCTGTATTACCACCAACTGCGGCTTTAAACGTAAGCCCTTGCACGACACCACCTCTAAAACCAATTGCTGCTTTATAATCCTGAGCCATCATCCCATACCCGATAAAAACCACTAAAGTTGTAATAATTGCTTTTTTCATATATATTTACTTATTAATATTTGACAATTCACTTATTATATCATTTATTTCGCTTTTCGACATTATTGAAAGACTTACAGGCTTAAACTTTGCGACACCTTGAGCAGATTTAACATATAATATCAAGTACTTTCTCAAACCAAAAAAACTCGTTTTTAATTCAGCGTTTACAAAATCTCTTCGTGGGATTTCAATTGAATAATTTCCAGCAGTAAGTGGACTTAAAGGTATATACCTAAAAATAATTTTTGGTCCATCGGAATTATAATAAACATAATTATAGTTCTTAACAAAAACAAAAGCCATAAACAGAACATACACTCCTACTAAGATATATTCGAACAAATGATTTTTTGACCATGAAAATATCAAACTAACAACCACTAAAGCGACAAGCACAAGAGAAATCAACATTATCCCTAACTTAATTCTTGCCGATAGTTCTTTCTTATTAATTACCATTTTTATTTTTTTTTATCAATTAGACAAAATTAAAACTTTAATTTAAGTATTAAGACAATTTTGAAGATATTTTTACAATCTAATACCAATGTGTATAAATAAAAATTAAAAAATATTAATAATAAACCGAAAAATATTTTGATTGATAAAAAAAAATTGTATTTTTACACAATTCTTTTGAGTAATCAACAGGATATTAACAGATATTTTAACATTTGAGCATTTTTTTGTTTAAAAAACATTATAATTTAAAAATTTTTGTATTTATTTGTAAAATATTAAAAAAGAATTTACATTTGTAGAATTGACACAGTAAGCAATTATATATTATGAATACAACGAAAAAACACTTAACATTGGTATTGCTCGGGATGATAATTATTCTCCCTATTTTTACAACCAGCTGTTTTAAGAAAGGATCCGAAGACCCATTCCTTTCGATTTATACTCGAAAAGCCAGAGTTACAGGAGAATGGCAAATACAATCCTTAACTTGGGATATAAAAAGTAACGATGGAGTAGAAGAATTACAAACAATCACCACAGTTACTGATAAAATTGACTGGAATAGAGAAATTCGAATAGTTGGTACAGACAGTACTCGAACATTACAGGGCAGAGTTTTAGAAGGACGAAACACAATTATTTTCTATAATGATGGTCGATTCATCCAAACTTGGGAATACGAATACGATGAAAACATCCCTAATCCCGAAAATGAAGATGTCGTAATTACTAATACAACCAAAGTATTTGAATCAATGGAAGGGACTTGGAATTTCCTACATAATATTGATGACTATAAAACTAAAGAAAGACTTTCGCTTGTTGTTGAAAATGTTAAATCAAAAACTTTTGTTTATCAACTAATAGAAACTGACGACGATGAAGAAACTCCTTTGCAAAGCCTTATATCAACTTATGCCAGCACAAACGCATACGCTAACGGAGAATATAGCACAATTTGGACATTAAGAATGCTAAAAAACAAACAAATAATAATGGATCAAGATATTGAAAGTTTCGAGGTTATTACTGTTGGGGCAACAGGAAATTCATATACTGAAGTAGGTTTTAAAACGCAAACATTAACTAGAGAATAATTACACATAAAAACACATAATAAAAAAAGGCTTTAAATTTTAAAGCCTTTTTTTATTCCACATTACTCATCGCAATTGATACCAATAGGTTCAGAACTCCTGATTACTAGCTACTTTCCCCTTTTTTTCGTATTCAACTAACTCCCTGTTTTTGCAGAAAAAAGTTTTCGTCAAGTGGATTTAACCGTATTTACAAACTTTTAAAATTATAATTTCCACTTCGATTTTTATCAAAACTCACTCTAATTTAGGTTTAGATCAAATTAATATTAGACAATTTAATTTGACAATTTTAAAAAATGATGCTAAAGCAAGTGGAAGAGGGAAAAGTTTTCACAGTGTAATAGATAATTTTATAATGAATAAATTATTTACTTTTTGTCTGTTTATTTATTTACTGACGTTTACATTACCTTAATAGCAGAAATAGGATTTGATTTATTTTTGTTAGTAATGTAAAGTCAAAATTCTACCACAAATTTAAGCCTAATCTGCAGAATTTTACATCAATCTGCACTTTAAAACTATACCGAACTCAGGTTTAAAATCAAGGGATTACTGATTTGCGAATAGATTAGGAGTTCTGAAATCACAAACCGAAAAAACACTATACAATTTGTCGCCGAATTAGGGTTTGTCAAATAATAAAGTACGCAGAATTGATGAAGCTATTTTGTTGTTTTTTGAGACGCTAAATTTAACTAATAGCAATCTCACTTTGGCCAACAGGAGAAATCTGTTTAAACATGACTAAAAAAAAGTTGCTTTTATTAATGCTTTAATACTTTATAATTTTCATATTGCCCAAAATTAAACCCGAATTTCTCAAAAAACTTTTTAAGTTTGTCTTTGAACTTCATTTTATTACAAGACAAATCGTAATCAAATTTCCAATTTGTCTTGGCAACACGTTCATGCATAACCTCTGGATGCGTACCATCAAAGCTTTTTAAAACATCAATTTCGGAATAATCAAATTCATCAGCTTTGCGAACATTTTTATTTATCCAATCATCATCGTGCCAAAGTTTATTAAATTCCTCCTGTTTTTTTTGCATCGCAGCAGGGTCTTTAACCCAACCATAATGATAAACAAAAGCATCTACATGTTTTACACGTAAGATTTGATTGTTGTTTTTTCTAAATCCTTGAGCATCCCGAAATGAATAAAAACTTTTATTATTGCGAATAATCCTAATCTCGTTACGATACCATCTATAAGATTCGCCAACATAATCGTAAGAGCCATAAAAGTGTAAATACTTAAATAATAATCCGTCAACTCGTTTGTCGTGCAAATGTTTTTGCATTGATGCTCTGATTGTATCGATATACTTCTCATGTATTACTTCGTCGCCTTGGATATAGAAACACCAATCATAATTATCTGCAATAGTCTGAAAAGCTTTATCTGTTTCTACTGCAAGCACTCTGCCGCCAACTCTTAAGCTATCATCCCAAACAGTTTCAACTATTTTAATTTTGTTGGGTGCTATGTTTTTAATTAAGTCCAAAGTATTATCTTCAGAATTACCTACAGCAACCACTATCTCATCACATAAGGGCAAAATAGACAATATAGCCTCCTTTACAGGATAATCAAATTTAATGGCATTTCTAATAAATGTAAATCCGCATACTTTCATCGCAAGTTCAATCAAATTAAATAAACAATTATTTTAGACACAAATCTAACACATTTTTTAATTTATCTATATCATAAGGATAATCCCAACTATCATCTAATTTAACATTCTCTAATTGCAATTCGGTAATTCTATTCTGTTCGCAGACGACAAATCCAAATTTAGATTCGAATAATTTTGCCAGATATTCTTGTTCGGGCTGCCCCGGTGTTGGCACAAGCACAGCCTTACGTTGACATGCTGCCAAATCCATTAAACTTGAATATCCACTACGGCAAATTATTAAAGAGGCGGTTTTTATAAGTTGAAACAATACAATATCGGTCGGATTATTATAAACTTGGATATTATTTGAAAATTCGTTGGCTACTGGTATTCCATTAACCACTCCCCTAACAATTGCTACACGATTGTCTGTAAACTCGAATTTGTTCAATATAATTTGTTCAAATTGAGAACGCTGTGGCTCTGGACCTGAAAATAATATCAAAACATCAGTTTTATTCGCATCAGTTGGTTCAGAAATGAATTTTAATTCAGCAAATCTTGATAATACGCCCACAAATAAATTTTTATTATTTTGCTCGGCACGTGATAAAATTCCAGCAAGCGACAAAGCTCCATGTGTATCAGGAATAAGACAATAATCAAACCTTAAAAGCATTTTGTGATGTGCAAATCTAACTAAGCGTCCTGACAAAGACTTTGGCTTTCGAGTTAAAACATTGTATTGATGCGTGATATAAATGGACAAAATCTTTTTTGAATATAATCCTGGGCGATTATCGGAAATCACAACATCGAAATTATATTTTTTGCAAAGTTTTTTCAAAGCCCTTCTGTCTCGCAATATGCCTTTTATAAATCCATAAAAACTAAATGCAAAACCAGGTCCGATTGCTTGCTTTTTTCCATAACGAATAAGCGGTGAATTAATTAGCAAGAACATCGAGTCATCAAAATAGGCTTTAAGATAATCTATTGAATTTCCACTACCACCAATTTTCACATCATGACCAAGTTCTATCAATCCACGAATAACAGGAACGATTCTGCTTGCATGCCCAAGCCCCCAATTTAGTGGGCTAATTAATATTTTCTTTGATTTTTTCAAATCAATCTTTTAACGACAGAATCATCTGTCAATTTAAAATTCTTTAAATCAACACCTTCAATTAATATTACTCCAGGTTTTTTACCAATCTCAAAGCTACCATAATTATCATCACATTTTAATGCTTTTGCACCATTTAGCGTTGCTGCTTGCAATAATTCGGCAAGTTTTAAAAAATCATAATTCTCGGCGAGTGTTTTTATTTCGCTAAGAATACAAAGATTATTGTTAGAAACTATCGAATCTGTTCCAATAATAAATTTATTTGCTATAGATTTAATAAAATTTTTATCAGGCAATTGCCCTGAAATAATCATATTTGAGTTTGGACACAAACAATATTTGACATTTTTGTCAGCCAAAAGTCTATTTTTTAACATAAGATTATGTACAAGAATAAGCTGCGAAGAGTTTAATCCTTTTAATGTTACAGCAATTTGGTCTATATCGCACACCAATGGTTTAAAATCTGCAAATATAGATTTCATCATATAAAACAAACTCCCCGACTGATTGCTAAACAATTCAAGCTCTTCGGGAGATTCCATAAAGTGAATGCTAAGTACCTCCTCTCCCCTACTACTTACAAGTTTAAACAGTTTATCAGAAACCGAGTACAATGAGTGTAAGCTTAATCTGGCGGTAAGTCCATTATTTTTGAAAGTCTGTAATATGTTTTCTCCACGTCTGTATTGTGCTAAACTTGTATTATTATCTAATCCGCTAAGTTCAACAAATGTGTGGTATTTAATTTTAGATTTTTGTTTAATCTCACAAGTTATATCAGTATTTGAGACATCACCTACAAGCGATATCCCATTTTCAAACATAATTCTATCGTACAATTTAATCTTTTTAAGATTTGGCTTAGCATTTCTGTTAGCCCTTACATGTTCAATAAACTTGGCAAGACTTTTTTCCTTACTCTTAAACAGAGTATTGCCCGATAGTTCGAGATGACAATGTGCATTTACAAATCCTGGACATAATATTCCGTTATAAAACGATAGTCCTTGTTTTTCGATTAAAGCTTCGCCCTCATTAGACACATAATATACAGTTCCGCCCTCATCAATACTAATGTAAGCGTTTTTTATAAATCTTTGTCCATCAAAAATAAGATTTGCAGCAAATTGAGGCATTTAATTGTATATTTCTCCTTTCCGGATATTAAACCGTTCTATTACCCTGTCGTAAATAACATTAAGGGAATCGAGTTTATTATGGGCATAAAACAATAAAGTTTGTTCAAAATCATCCTTTGCATAGCCATATTTATCATAAACACTCTGATAGACAAGGCTATCAATGGCCGTATTGTCTTTAGTTTTCATTATCTTCGAGGTAATGATTGCATCAGCCAAATGGATATCAAAAATCATAAGTTCAAGCGTATCCGCAGAGATAATATCTTTACCATCTTGAGTCTGATTAACGGAATCCTGAATACAAGAATAAGACAAACTACCAATTAATAATATGAAGAACAAGATTTTATATTTTATCATTTCGCAAGGGCTTTAATTTTTTTATACAAATCTGATGCAAAGACGAAATCGTTTAGTTCTTTATTATCCGAATAGAAAATATCATCTCTACCACCTTCCCACCATTTTTGTCCTTCGTGAATAAAATAAATATTATCAGCAATTTCTATCACAGAATTCATATCGTGAGTGTTGACAATAGTAGTAGTATTGTATTCTGCAGTAATTTCCTTGATTAGTCTATCAATTAAAATAGCAGTTTGAGGGTCGAGACCAGAATTTGGTTCATCGCAAAATAAATATTTTGGGTTTAGCACGATAGCTCTAGCAATAGACACTCTTTTTTGCATTCCGCCACTAATTTCGGCAGGGAATAACTTATTAGAATCCTCCATATTTACTCTTTCGAGGCAAAAGTCCACACGTTTTTTCTTTTCGGTTTTAGTCATATTAGTAAAAAGGTCTAAGGGGAATCTTATATTATCTTCTATATTTGAAGAAGTAAATAATGCACCACCCTGAAATACCATTCCAATTTCTTGTCTTATTTGGCGTTTAAATTTCATATTTGCTTTAGTAAACTCCCTTTTATCAAAGAATATTTCTCCTTCATCTGGTGTATGCAAACCAATTACAGATTTTAATAACACAGTTTTACCCGAACCGCTTTTTCCAATTACCATACTAATTTTACCAGGGACAAAATCGGCACTAACATTTTTAAGGACGTGATTATTATTAAAACTTTTCGATATATTTTTTACCTCTATCATGTTAATAGTAGTTGTGTAAGGATTAAATTAAAGAGCAATATCAAGATAATACTATATACAACGGCTTTTGTACTGCTTTGACCGACTTCGAGAGCTCCTCCATAAGTATAATACCCATAAAAAGATGACACGGATGTAATAATTAAAGAAAAGACACAAATTTTAATTAAGGAATATGTAACATAAAAAGGTACAAAAGCATAATTAAGTCCATATAAATAGTCGTAAACCATAACGGTATCGGTAAAAGATGCAACAGCATATCCTCCAAATATTCCTAGTATTATACTCAATATATTTAAGACTGGGAAAGTAAGAAAAGCTGCGATCATTTTAGGTAAAATAAGATAGCCAGCACTATTAACGCCCATAATTTCAAGTGCATCTATTTGCTCTGTAATTCTCATAGTACCAATTTCGGATGCTATATTAGAGCCAACTTTACCAGCTAAAATAAGACAAATAATAGTACTGGAAAATTCGAGTATCATCGTATCTCTGGCACTCAAACCGATAAGATATTTAGGGATATATGGAGCCTCAAAATTTATTGCGACTTGTAAAGTAAGTACTGCACCCATAAAAATTGACACAATAGCAACAATCCACAAAGAATCCACCCCAATTTGCTCAATTTCATCCAAAACTCGTTTAAAAAAGATAGAAGGGCGAACAGGTTTTGTAAATACATTTCCCATAAGCACAAAATATTTTCCAATAATTGTAAACATCTTCATTTGGATAAATTAATGAACAAATTTAACCAACTAAGTTGTAAAAGAAAAATATTATTGCTATTTTGTCAATTAAATCAAAAAATAATTTAGAAATGCATAAATCAAATTATTGTATAATAATGGCTGGAGGAGTTGGAAGTCGGTTTTGGCCAGTTAGCCGCTCCAATATGCCCAAACAGTTTATCGATATTTTAGGCACAGGACAAAGCTTAATACAACAAACATTTAACCGATTTTCAAAAATTATCGACCCACAAAATATTTATGTGGTAACAAATGAAGAATATATCGAATTAGTTACGGCACAGCTTCCTAAAATTCCACTAGAAAATATTTTGGGTGAACCCATGCGTAGAAATACGGCTCCATGCATATTATATGCAAATATGAAAATTGGTTTACGTGATGAGAAAGCCAATATTGTAGTAACACCTGCCGATCATTTGATTATTGATGAGAATGAATTTTTAGAGAACATAGAAGACGGACTTAAATTTATCACACTAAACAATAGTCTGCTAACTTTCGGAATAACTCCTGATCGTCCAGCAACTGGCTATGGATACATACAATTAGAGGAAAACAAGAAAAACGAAAGATTTGTTCCTATAAAAACATTCACAGAAAAGCCACATCTTGAACTTGCCAAGTTTTTTCTCAAAAGTGGCGATTTTCTTTGGAATTCGGGGATTTTTTTATGGAAACAAAAAGCTATTGACGATGCTTTTTCTGAGCATTTACCAGCACTTTATAATCTTTTCCTAGAGCATAAAGAAGCATTCGACACTTATGAAGAAAAAACTGCCATTAACAGAATATATTCGGGTGCCAAAAGCGTTTCGATAGATTTTGGTGTAATGGAAAAAGCAAAAAATGTATTTGTTTTACAAACAGATTTTGGGTGGTCTGATTTAGGCACGTGGAATTCACTCTATACATTACAAGAAAAAGATTCTGATCAAAACGTAGTTATTGGTAAAAACACATTACTAGAACAATCGACTGGAAATTACATTTACACAGACTCTCACGACAAAGTATTATTACTAAGAGATCTCGAAGATTATATTGTAGTTAATACGGAGGGAGCTTTGCTTATTTGCAAGCGAGAAAATGAACAAGAAATATCGGAATTACTAAACGAGGCGAAACTTAAATTTGGAGACAAAATAAAATAAAATAAAGAGGGAGCAAATTGCTCCCTCTTTATTTACAATAATTTTTTAATATTCCCATTGGTCGTGTTCAAACTTAAATAATTCAGCCTGAATTCTTTCCCCTTCACGAATTGCATCAATACCCAAGAGGTAATCGGCAATAAGCCTATTGTCATAAACATTTGTTTCTGCAACAATATAGCTTGTGAATTTTCTTTTAAAGAAAATATCATCAAAAGTTTTATGTTCGGCATCATTAAAAGTATTAAATACTTCATATTTAGCAAATAATGGTCTATAATCGGGGAAATAAATCCAGAAAGGCCATATACGCTGGTCGTCATTCCAACCATCGGGAGACATAGCAATAATTCTAACATCCATTAGGGATCTTTGTTTGTCAAAAACCCATTCTTCCCATATCCAAAGTTTATCCATAATACGAGTATCTTCAAGAATTGAAGGAATTCTAACGTCAATAATATTGCCGTCTATATCCTGCTCTTGAATTGTTTCATAATATGATAACAACTCATTACGTAAAGGATCGTCATTTTCAATAGGGATACGATGCCAGTTAGTAATATCACTAGGATTTAATTTATAAACTGGGTATCTCAGACTGTAAATAATAGTATCTTCAATAAGAGCTCCAGTATGCATTTCATACTGCTCACCAAGTATTCCAATATTATTAATAAGATACAACAAATTAACACGGCTTCTTTGAGGTTGTACTCCGATACCAGCAGGATAAGTCATCCTAGTAATAGGAAAATACAATGAGTGATTTTGTTTTTCACGCATTTCGACAACTCTCAGAATTTTCTTTGAGTACATCGCATCAGCCTCTCTAATATTCTGATAAGGAACAAAAGTCCTTTCAACCGTATTCTCTCTCATATATGCACCATCAAGTACTTGAGCACTAGCGTTAGCACAAAGTGCGAGGAGTACTATTATCGGGAAAAATTTTGTGAGCATTTTCATAATATATTTACTTTAAGATTACTGTTACACCATTAGTTTGTCGTGTTCCTGAGGGTCCATTATAGAAAATATTTGAGAAACTAACTTGTGAACCAGTTCCCATTTTAGTAATCTCAGCCAATACACCTGAAGAAAACTGCGAACCATCTACGGTTACTTTGTTAGTTACCCCACGAACAGTATAGAAAAAGTCATATTTAGCAACCGAATAGGCCACTCCTTCGAAAGGGAAAAAGTCGCTTTCAAGTTTTGCACTAAGATATGGATTACGCGTAAGTGCTGCTTTAGGCAATTCGGCACCGTCTTTATATGCACCAGCCACAAGAATAGTAGGCGGTGGTACGTTAAGAATATTAAATGGTGCAGAACCAAGAGTTCTACCACCTTCGGGGGTTCTTACCGAGACAGTAATATTAACTTGTTTAGCAGCAACACCCTGGGGTACAGTAACGATGTATCCTTTTCCAGTAGCTCTAATCAAAGCTCCACCGCTAATACTTACACTAACACTTTCTTTAGGATATCCAGATACTGCAACTTCGACAGGGTTTTCCAAACCTCTATAAAAGACATTACATTTAGAGGCCGACACAGTAAATCCTGCATCTCCCACAACATAATTAGCCTTATAAGGCAACCACATATCGCCACGATTAGACTTATAGTGAACTAAACCACCATAAGTAAAATCACCAACACCACCACAAGCGGAAACATATTGTCCTTTACCACTTGCATCAAGAGGTAAAGTATCATATTGTACACCTTGACGCAGCCTATATTGAACCTCACCATTAACAACAGTTGAGTCAAAGAACGGAGCATCATAAGTTAAATAAACTGTTGGTCTCATTGTAGTATCACGTGCACCAAGGAACACGCTTGAGGTATATTGACCTCCACGAACAACAAAACTTATAGGTGCAGATACCAGTCCCTCTAACGAGGTAATACGAATATCTAATCCTTCTAATTTGGCAATCATAAACTCCAAAACATCAGCTTCAGCATTTCTCACGTCCGCCTGCACTTTCGACAATAATGCCAACGTACCAATCATAGGCATACCACGACATAAAGTTTCCTGCCAACTCCAAGGTTCCTCAGGGTTATCTGAATCTTTTAATTCTATTGTTTTAGCAATACTTTTATACACAGTACTTGATGTATCATCAACAATTGTAAACAAGACATCTCGAAAATCTTCTAAACTCTTTCTCAAACTATCTCCAAGCATTGGACCACCTTGTCCTACCATAACAATAACGGCAGCATGTAAGTCATCCTTTTTCTTAATTGGGTCATCAAGAGTAGCCTCTTTACCTTGACTTTCTTGTATAATCAAAAGCTTAATACGGTCAATCTCAACAAATAATTTATTTGACATCGACTCTATATCATGAGCCTGTTTTGCTAATGCACTATATTTTCCTGGTTGCTCAGCTACTTTAGCATCAATTTTAGCATAAAGCGACTGTGTTTTTGCAGAAAAATTGACAGTAGTTTTTTTTATGCTATCGTCAATTTTAACAAAAGCTTCCACTATCTCACCAGACACGTTAAGTGCCAACAGTGCAGTATAAAACAGGTACATCATTCCTATCATTTTCTGCCTCGGGGTTTCCGGGCAATTTCCTCCAGCCATATACTTTAATTTTTATAATTAAACATACTTTAACAACTCTAAATTACTAGTCCTGCTTAAAATTCATCGCAGACAGCATATTACCATAAACGGTATTCATAGCAGAAAGATTATGGCTTAATTTGCTAATCTCTTCGCGATAACGTTTAGTATCTTCTGCAGATTGTTTTAAGTTCGACAATATCTCATCCAAACCACTATACAAAGTTTTTGTAGCTTCCATTTGCTGATTTGTTCCTTGCAACTGGAGTTCATAAACAGCATTTAGTGCAGTTAGATTTTTATTCATTATGCCAAGTTGTTCATTATATGTTTGGCCACCATCAGTTGACACAGCCAACTCTTTGTTCATCGATTCTGTCAATCGATTATAAGCAGTAGAAAGATTTTCGCCAGATGTACTTACAAGATTTGCAGATTTTTCGTAAGAATTAGCTAAATAATCAGCTTGCGTATTTAATTTACTGGCTGAGCTTCCATAAACATCAGCAAACTGCGATACTTTTTCAGATGCTTTTTCAAAATTAGCGACATAATTATTAGTAGCTACTGTTGCATCAGAGACATCATGCAGTTTTTCGGTAGTAGTGTTAAGGTGTTTAAGCCCTGCTCCTAGTTTCTCGAATAATTCGGGTGTAATTTCTGCATTTTCAATCATCGCATCAAATTTCTCTAATGCAGATTTTTTACTGCTAACAGCAGCTTTTTTATCAGAAATATTCAAGTCATCTCCTACTCCAGCAAGTTCAGGATAAACCAAACTCCAGTCCACTTCTTCGTGAGGTGGTTCAAATGCAGAAAGAAAGAAGATAAACGCTTCGGTCAATAGACCAACAATCAACATTGGTCCTGCTCCAGGATAGTGTTGAATTTTGAACAACGCACCAACCATAACAATTGCTGCTCCCCATCCATAAACTAAAGCCATAAACTTTTTGTACTTCTTACTCGATGTAAATTCGCTTAAATTCATAATCGTTTCAGTTTTTAATTAATACTCCTTTTGTTAATACTTAATTTTTTATATCTATGCTAAAACTAATATACTTGTGAATACGATGTTCCATCAGCTCTGTGTCTTCCAAGATATGTTCTAACACATCTAAAACCGATGTAACTTTTTGCAGAATCTTGGAACTCGTAAGTTCTAGAACCATTTTGCATATAATAAGCGACATCTTTCCATGATCCCCCACGAATAACTTTACGTTTTTTTGCAGGAGGGTCATCTGGATGTGCATAATACTGATAATCAGTATTTAAGTCGTGAGTAAAACTATATGCAGACTCATCAAAAGCATTATTAGTCCACTCTGCAACATTTCCTGCCATATCATACAATCCCCATTCGTTAGGATCATAAGTAGCTACCATAAGCGTTTGAACACCACCGTCATCATAATAATTTCCTCTCATAGGTTTAAAGTTTGCAATAAAACAACCCTGATAATTACGAGTATATAAACCTCCCCAAGGATACATAGAGAGATCAAGTCCTCCACGAGAAGCATATTCCCATTCAGACTCTGTGGGTAATCTATACTCATTTAAGTAATAATCATTTGTTGTTCTTTGATATGCGTTTTTCAACATACTTCTCCACATACAAAAAGCATTTGCTTGTTTCCAGTTAACCCCAACAACAGGGTAATAATCATAAGCAGGATGCCAGAAGTACATTTTGGTCATTGGCTCATTATAAGAATAAGTAAAATCGCTAATCCAACATAGAGTATCGGGATAAATATGTACTTTTTCGTGCATAAAGTAGCTATATCTACCACCATGCCTACCAGCGTCGTTTCGCCCATCATAATTTTTAATTTCGCGATCTGCAAAATCTTCCCAAGGTTGGTCTTCGTCCATTTTCTCACGATCTTTAATCTGTCCTTCATATTGTCCAGTTTCTGGATTAAAATGACGACCAATTCTCAATCCATGATCACCTTCACGAGTAAATGTACGAACAATATCTTGGTCAACTCCGTCAGAACCAGGTTTAAATGTATGTTTTTGAGCAGCCTGTTTTAAATCGACCCAAAAATAATCATAATACAATGCATCAGTATTTAAGTCAATACTACGCATAAAATGGTATAGTTCAGCAGGTGGGAGAACATACAAAGTTTGATTAAAATTATTGGGAATTTCATTTTTTATCAAAATCCCTCTAATTTCAAGGTCGCGATAATCTAATGGTCCGTTCCAATCAAGAAAGTTAGTGTTATCATAATCATCAAAATCGAACTCTCCATTTTCATACATATTTGTAATGAAATTAGTTTCCATTTCGGTAACATCAGTATCATCAATAATAAAATCAATAGGCTGATATGAGACCTTAGTATTAATATCCCCAAAATCGACTGAGTTTTTGGTTTCTTTACCAAGAACTGTCAATGCCAATGAATCTCTAACCCATGCAACAAATTGCCTGTACTCTGAATTTGTGATCTCAGTTTCATCCATCCAAAATCCTTGGATAGTTACAGTTTTAGATTGAGCCGTCATCGAATAAGGGACATCTTGATCACTCGGTCCCATTTGATAAGTACCAGGTGGGACAAATAACATTCCATAAGGATCTGGAGTGTACCACAGCTTTCTGTCTATTCCAGTCAATTCGCCGCTGCCATAGTATCCACAACTACTAAGCAGGACAATTGTGATTCCGCTGATGATGAGTAATTTTCTCATAATTTATAATTATTTAGTAAGCGTCTTTTTATACGTTTAATTAAACATTTTGTTACAATCTTCTCACACTACGATAACGTCCGGGTGTTGATTTACCTCCAAGGTTAAAGCAATATCTAAGCATTATCTCGTGCGAACCAGCATTAAATGATCCCACTTTAGAAAGTACTATATCATAACTATAGCCAAAGCTAATACCATTAACTAAATGCAGTCCGACCATTGGAACAATAGCATCTGTATGGCGATAAGAAATACCACCCCAGAATTTTTTCTCGTACAATAGTTTTGCATTAAACTGGAAATCTATTGTACTTAAATCAGACTGTATCATACCACTACCGACAAGATCAAAAGATGGATTAGGAAGTGAGTAAGTATAACCTCCGCTAAGATATAAGTGTCTCATAAGTTTACTAGGACTTTCGATATCGTAATTCAAAGTTGGATTTGTTATGTGAGTTGAAGATAATCCGACCCAAAAATCTTGTGCATTATAAGTAACCCCAAAGTTTGCATCAAAGGCTGTAACATTTTCCATGTGAGGGATTGCGGGGTCACCATAAACAGTTCCTCCATTAATAGACTCCCAAGTTTTCCAATCTCCGTCAATTGAATGATTAAAAACACCTAAGCCTAGTCCCATTCCAAGAACACCGTCTGCCAACTCCAATCTGTAAGCGTAATTAATCAAAATATTAAGATTATTAGCAAATCCTATCTGATCTTCAATAATTGACAATCCAATTCCGCTGCTAATAGCATTTATTGGCATATCAAAAGTAAAGACAGTAGTTACAGGGCGTCCTTCATCCCAACCTACCCATTGCTGACGATGCAGACTATTAACACACAAAGCATCATTTGAACCAGCTGCACCTGGATTGTACACATTTTGCACATATTCAAACAAACTGTAATGTGAGTCAATTTGCGCCAGCGAATATTTAACAAATATTCCTGTAAAAACGATAATCAGTATTATTATTCTCCTCATATTAAATTTCAGTTTTTCGCTTTCAATACTTAACTCCCAATTTATAATTGGTAAATAAAACACATTTTTTTTTATTTACCAAACTTTATCAACATTTTTTTGTTAATAACCTTAACTTTTGTTAATAACTACTTAAAAAAACCTTAATAAAATTCAAATCTCGAAAGTTACATTAATTTTTTTTAATATCACAAATTAATTCAAATTTTTATTATAATTCTTATTTCAATAACGCAAATATAAAAACAATATTATATTCTAAAGCATTTTTTAGTGATAATTATGATGTTGTTTTCAAATATAATCTAATAATAACTTCTTCAATATAATTTATTTCCCAGTTTTACTATTCTTTTTTCCAATAATTGATTTACACTCTTCGGCCGTAATTGTTTCAGGATCAAAGGCTTTGGGTATTCTATAATTTTTCTTTTCAAAAGAAATATACGGTCCATATCGTCCTTTCAATATTTTTAGGTTTGGTATTTCCTCAAAAGTTCTTGAAAAAGCTTCTTTTACCGACTCTTTTTTCTCCACAATAATTTCTATGGCTCTTTCAAGAGTAATTTCATAAGGGTCATCAGTTTTTTTAAGTGCATAAAAGGCAGTATTATTGCGTACATAAGGTCCATATTTACCAAGTGCGACAACTACCTCATCGTCTAAATAGTCTCCTAATGTTCGTGGGAGTTTAAAAAGGTCTAAAACCTCTTCAAGAGTAATACTCTCGATATTTTGATTTTTTCTTAACCCTGCATACTTAGGTTTTTCAGTACCTTCGACAGAAGCATAAGGTCCATATTTTCCAATTTTCAGTACTATTGGCAATCCGAGTTCTGGATGTAGTCCTATCTCTCGCTCCCATTTAGTATTTTCTTTTTCTTTTAATGAAGCATCGACTTTGGCATTAAAACTGCCGTAAAAACTTTTAATCATATCATTCCAAACTAGTTTTCCTTCAGCAATCTCATCAAACTTTTGTTCAATCTGTGCAGTAAAATTATAATCTAGTATTTCTTCAAAATGTCCACACAAATAATCAGTAACAACTACCCCCATAGATGTAGGGAATAATTTATTTGATTCACCACCAAATTTGTCGGTCAAAATATTTTCAGTAATATCGTCATCTTTATAAATAAACTGTCCTATTTTTCTAGTTTTTGGTGGTCTTGATTCTTTTACAACGTAATCTCGTTGCTGAATAGTTGAAATTGTAGGAGCGTAAGTAGATGGTCGTCCAATACCCAGTTCTTCCATTTTTTTAACCAAACTAGCCTCTGTAAATCTAAATGGAGGTTGATCATATTTTTCAGTAGCTTCGATTCTATCAACAATTGCAGGGGTATTTTTAGTTACATTAGGCAAAACAGACTGTTTTTCATCTGTTGCTTCATCATCAGAAGATTCGATATACAATTTTAAAAATCCATCAAAGCTCACAATTTCGCCAGTAGCTGTAAACTCATAATTAGAATTATTGTTACCATTAATTACAATAATTGTTCTTTCAATTACAGCATCGGCCATTTGCGATGCCACAGCACGTTTCCAGATTAAATCATATAATCGTTGTTCTTGTTTTCCTAATTGTGTCAAATCATTTTCGACATAAGTTGGACGAATAGCCTCGTGTGCTTCTTGAGCCCCTTTGGATTTTGTAGAATACTGTCTCACTTTTGAATATTCTTCGCCAAACTTATCTATAACCGCTTTTTTAATTGAGTTAATCGCTAATCCTGAGAGATTAACAGAGTCTGTTCTCATATATGTTATATGTCCATTTTCATATAATCCTTGAGCAAACTTCATTGTTTGTGTTACCGACATTCCGAGTTTTCGCCCCGCCTCTTGCTGCAGAGTTGATGTGGTAAATGGGGGTGCGGGCGATTTTTTTCCTGGTTTTTTAATTACATCACTTACACTAAAACCAACTCCTTTCATAGTTTCTAAAAACTCGCGAGCTTCTTTGTTTGTTTTAAACTTTTTATTTAACTCTGCTCTAACAATCGCACCATTAATATTAAAGAAGCCAAAGACTTTATATTCGGACTTAGTTTTAAACGCAGTAATTTCTCGTTCTCTTTCCACAACAAGTTTTACCGCAACCGATTGAACTCTTCCAGCCGATAGTGAGGGTTTTATTTTTTTCCATAGTAGTGGTGAAAGGCTAAACCCAACAATTCGATCCAACACTCTACGTGCCTGCTGGGCATTAACAAGATTAAAGTCAATGCCACGTGGGTTTTCTATTGCATTCTGAATTGCTGTTTGGGTAATTTCATGGAACACAATACGTTTATAATTGTCCTCTTTAAGTTTCAACACTTCGCTCAAGTGCCACGATATTGCTTCCCCTTCACGATCCTCATCGGAAGCTAGCCAAACCGTTTTTACTTGTGATGCGATTTTTTTAAGCTCTGTTACAATCTTTTTCTTATCTACGGGTATCTCGTACTCTGGCTCAAAATCTTTATCCACATTTACACCTAGATTTTTTTTCGACAAATCACGAATATGCCCATAACTAGACATTACTAAAAAATCATCTCCAAGAAATTTTTTAATTGTTTTGGCTTTAGCAGGGGACTCAACTATAACTAAATTGTTTTCCATTTATTAAAATTAAATTTTAAATTGCAAAATAAACAAATTTCAAAACCAATTCATAAATTTTTTTTAATTTTACGCCATAAAATTTACAACATGATTAAGAATAAAGCTGCAAAAGTAACTTATTCTGGCAAATTTACCAGAAATTTCACAATTTGTTTTTGGACAATTGGTGTTTTAATAATAATTGGAGTATTTATATATTTCAAAATGACTGCCAACGGTCAGTTTGGACGTATGCCAAGTTTTGAACAATTAGAAAACCCTCAGGAGAATTTAGCCACGAGGATTTATTCATCCGACTTAGAGTTGCTTGGCACTTACTTTAGAGAAAATCGCTCACAAGTATCGTTTGACGAATTATCTCCTCATTTGATAGATGCCTTAATAGCTACCGAAGATATAAGGTTTCATAAGCATAATGGCATTGATTTTAGAGCTATCCCCCGCGTAATTTCAGGAGTTGCTGGTGGTGGCAGAAGAGGAGGAGGTAGTACAATCTCGCAACAACTTGCAAAAATGTTATTTAACAGACCTGGGGATTTGTCTGCCATAGAGTTGATAAATTGTAAATTTCAAGAATGGATAATTGCAGTAAGGCTTGAGCGTAGGTTCACAAAAGAAGAGATAATCGAAATGTATTTGAATAAATTCGACTTTTTAAATTTAGCGGTTGGGATAGAATCTGCCTCACGAGTTTATTTTGACACTACTCCAAATGCCTTGAGCATAACACAATCGGCAATGTTAATAGGTATGGCTAAAAACCCCTCTCTATACAATCCACTAAAACGCCCCGAAGAAACTTTACACAGACGAAATGTTGTATTAAGCCAGATGTTAAAATACGATTACATTACCAAAGAGGCTTTTGATTCTTTAAAAACAATCCCACTTGAAGTAAAATATCAAAAAGTTGATCATAATATTGGCTCGGCAACATATTTTAGAGAGTTTTTGCGCATGTGGTTAACTGCAAATAAGCCAGTTGCATCGGATTATTTCGATATGCGTGAATACAAAGAAGACTCTATAAACTGGGCGATAGATCCTTCGTATGGTTGGTGTAATAAAAACACAAAACCTGATGGGACTAACTACGACATATACAGCGATGGCTTACAAATATATACTACTATTAATAGTAGGATGCAAAAATATGCAGAAGATGCTGTACGAAAACATATAGGTGGATATATACAAGGAGAGTTTATGAAAGATCAAAAATATAATAAGAGACCTCCTTTCTCAAACGACCTATCAGAAAAAGAAGTCGATAATATTATGTATCTTACCATGAAACGTACGGAAAGATGGCGTGTTATGAAAGCCGCTGGCACTTCCGAAGATTCAATTATACGTAGCTTCAAAACGCCAGTTCCAATGAGTGCATTTGCATGGGGGGGAGACATAGATACAATTATGACACCTTATGATTCTATCTTGTATTATAAGCATTTTCTTAGAGCAGGTTTTATGTCAATGGAGCCGCAAACAGGACAAGTTAAAGCTTATGTTGGCGGAATAGATTACAAACATTTTAAATTTGACCAAGTTACAAAATCGAGAAGGCAAGTTGGCTCTACTATTAAGCCTTTTATTTATTGTCTCGCGATGCAAAATGGATATTCGCCATGCACCAAAGTTCCTAATGTTGAAGTAACTTTTAAGCTTCCTAAAGGTTCTGGAAAAGAGTACTACACTCCAAAATTTTCTGAGACAAAATATGATGGAGAAATGATAACCCTTAAATTTGGTTTGGCGAACTCACTTAATCAAATTTCGGCATGGGTACTAAAACAATATTCGCCTCAAGCAGTTGTTTCTATCGCAGATAAAATGGGAGTACATAGCCATATTGATCCTTTCCCATCTATTTGTGTTGGAGCTGCCGAAGTACTACTAAGCGAAATGGTAGGAGCTTATTGCACGTTTGCCAATAAAGGAATTTACACTCGCCCCATGTATCTTACACGAATTGAAGATAAAAATGGAAATGTTTTAGCAAACTTTAGCCCAATTCAATCTGAAGCAATTAGCGAAGAAACAGCTTACTTAATGATTGATCTTATGAAAGGAGTAGTTGACATGGGAACTTCGGTACGATTAAGATTCACTTATAAACTATATAACGAGCTTGCTGGTAAAACAGGTACCACAAACAACCACTCGGACGGGTGGTTTATTGGAGCAGCTCCCGAACTTGTAAGCGGTGGCTGGGTTGGTGGAGAAGAACGAAGCATCAGATTCAGATATATTACCTTAGGACAAGGAGCATCTCTTGTACTGCCAATCTTTGGATTGTATATGCAAAATGTTTATAACGACCCTAAACTACCATATTCGACTGAAAGCAAATTTGAAAGACCTACACAGTTATCAGTTGAAATAGATTGTGCAGAATATGACAAAAATAATCAGAATGGGAATTTTAATCAATTATAAATCTGTGCTATGTGTAATTTTTAAAGTTTAGATTACTACAGTCAGATAAATCTGAATGTAAGAAAAGAAAGAAACAAGTGGCTTTAGCCACATTTATAAGAGTTTGTCTAATAATAAAGTATGCAGAATTGACGAAGTGAAGTTTACCGTTTGACAATTCCTACGCTTTAAAATTATAATTTCCGCTTAGATTTTTATCAAAACACACTCCAATTTAGGCTTGGAGCAAATTAATATTAGACATTTTAATTTATCAATTTAAAAAAATGATGCTAAAGCAAGTGGAAGAAAAAAAAGTTTTCACAGTTGGCTAAAGCCATGTGTAATAGATAATTTTAGAATTAAAAAATTATTTACGTTTTGTTTATGTATTTGTCTGTTTATTTACTTACTGACGTTTACATTGCCTCCAATTCACTAGCAGAAATAGCATTAAATTTATTTATCGGCAATGTAAAGTCAAAATTCCACTATAAATTTAAGGCTAAACTGATTTGCGAATAAATCAGGAGTTTTGAGATTAATTTGTAGGTCTAAAAAGTTTTGAGGCAAATTCTTTTACATCTGAGACACTTATTATTCCAGCAATATTTTTATTAAGCTCTGATTTTTGGGCAGATGAGATAAAAACATTATTAAATCCTAAACGCCGAGCTTCGCCAACTCTTTTATCAATAAAAGAAACTGGTCGGACTTGCCCCGAAAGCCCTAGTTCTCCAATAAAACAAGTGTTTTCGGGTATAGGTTTATCATAATAAGACGAAATCACAGAAGCTAATACAGGAAGATCTGCAGCAGTATCGCTAACTTTAATTCCACCAGCAATATTTACAAAAGCATCTTTTTGACTAAGGTTTAAGCCCAATTTTTTTTCAATTACCGCCAAAAGCATTTGGAATCTTCGTCCATCAAAGCCTGTAGAAGTTCGCTGAGGACTACTATATACAGCATTACCTATCAAAGTCTGGATTTCTATCATCAAAGTTCTCGTACCTTCTCCTATTGTACCATAAGCTACGCCACTCAAACCAGAGTTATCACCTGTAAGCAAAATATTGCCAGGATCTGTGATTTCTTTTAGTCCATGATTTAACATTTCAAAAACCCCAATTTCGTAAGTTGATCCAAATCTATTTTTCTTAGGTCTTAGCAATCTATAGTAATGATTATTATCTCCCTCGAACTGAAAAACTGCATCCACAATATGTTCTAAAGACATTGGTCCTGCAATATCTCCATCTTTATTTATATGCCCTATTAAAATAACTGGGACATCAAATTCCTTAGCATGTTCTTGTAAAATTCGGGTACATTCTCTAATCTGACTTACCGTACCAGGGGAAGAAGTTAAATCTGCCGAAGCAACTGTTTGCACAGAATCTATTACAATAATCTCTGGTTCCAAAGACTTAATAGTTGCAATAATTTTTTCGATATTTGTTTCGGTATAAATAAAACAATTTTCATTATTAATACCTATCCTTTCGGCACGCAATTTTATTTGATTTTCGCTTTCTTCACCTGACACGTACAAAACCTTTCGTTTATCTAGATTAAGAACTGTTTGCAAAACTAAAGTTGATTTTCCAATTCCCGGTTCTCCTCCTAGCAACACAAGCGATCCAGGAACAAGGCCTCCACCAAGCACACGGTTAAACTCCGAATAAGGTAATTCTATCCTACTAAGTTGCTGTTTACGTATCTCGCTAATTTTAATTGCATTGCCTGGTTTGGCTTCGCTTTTAGAATGTAATCCTTTGGGCTCAGAATATCTAATTTCCTCTATAAAAGAATTCCAACTATTACAGTTGGAACACTTACCCGCCCATTTGGGCGATATATAACCACAGTTTTGACAAACAAAAACTGTTTTATCTTTAGCCATCTTCTAATTTTTACGCATCATCTCACATCTCAAATATGAACCTTCAGCGGAATCATCTGCTAGTCTAATTCGAGTCATAATAAGAATGTCATCTTTAAATTTATCAATTCGGAATAAACCATTAACATCAGCACCTCCAGTTATCGCCACACTATTACTAATCGTTATTTGGGTTTTAAACATTGATTTATCAACAACATAATTACAAGAATCTAAATTGATACCTTCTTCCTGAACACCAACACGTATCAAACTACCATTATCTTTAAAAGTCCAAGTAATTGAACCTTGAGGTTGGCTATCAAAAGTTTGGAAATTCCAAGTACCTACGATATCATCTTCAACATTTTTACAGCCTGCAAAGAGAAAAGCAATTATAACAATAAACATTAATGATTTTCCGATTTTCATAAGCTTTTTTTTAATTTAACTGACAAATATAATCAATTTTTTAAATATTTACAACTTTTTTAATATGTCTGATGATGAATAACCTTCCACAAAAGGTATAATTTCAACCAATCCTCCACGAGCCATAACAAAATCAGCACCCACAATATCGTTAAAGTCATAGTCTCCCCCTTTAACAAGTATATCAGGAATAACAGATTTAATAAGATCTTCGGGAGTGTCATCTTCAAATATAACTACTGCATCGACAAAAAACAGAGATGCCAGTACCTTTGCCCTTGCAAGCTGATTGTTAATTGGGCGTTTTTCTCCTTTAAGACGTTTGACTGAAGCATCAGAATTTAATCCAACAATTAATTTATCACCTAAATCTCGTGCTTTTGAAAGGTAATCAATATGACCATAATGCAAAATATCAAAACAACCATTTGTAAAAACTATTGAGTTCTTATTCTTTTTCCAATCAAGCACCCATGCGGTTATTTCGTTTCTTTTTACAATTTTTTCATTAATTAAGCTTAGATAATCCATTTTTAAACAATTGAGTTTGTTTTCGTATCGGGAAAAATAAAAGATGGTTTAAATTGTTTGGCTTCTTCAAAATCCATGGTCGCATAAGAAATAATGATAACAATGTCATCAACTGCGACTTTACGAGCCGCTGGTCCGTTAAGACAAATAACTCCAGAGCCAGCCTCGCCTCGAATAACATAGGTTTCAAACCGCTCGCCATTATTAATATTAACAACCTGAACTTTTTCGTGTTCGATAATATTAGAGGCTAGCATCAAATCTTCGTCAATAGTAATACTACCAACATACTGTAGATTTGCTTCAGTAACTCTTACTTTATGTATTTTTGATTTTACTACTTCTATATTCATAATATAAATATGATAAATCGCTGCAAAGTTAAATAATACTTAGTTAAAACACCAAAATAATATTATCTATTAATCTTATTTTTCCACACCAAACGGCTACACACATTATTATTTCCGAGTTTTTGTTTATTTTTTTTACTGAAACAAGGCTTTCAGGATTGCAAAATACGCAATATTCAGCTTTCATATCAGAGATTTTCTCAATTTCATCAATAAAATACTGACAATGTTTATCTGTATCATCTCCTACTTTTAACTTATTAGCAATAACAATTAAAAGTTTATAAATGTTCGCAGCATTTTTAAACTGCTCTTGACTAAGCCTTAAATTACGGCTACTCATTGCCAGTCCACTTTTTTCGCGTACAATAGGACATGAAACTATCTCGATATCAAAATTGGCAAGTTTTGTCATCAGTTTTATAATGGCAAGTTGCTGAAAATCTTTTTGCCCAAAATATGCCTTATGTGGGTTCACTATTTCAAACAAGCGATAAACAATATCAACCACTCCTTGAAAATGTCCTGGTCGAAACTCGCCTTCATAAATTTTATCGAGACCATTAAAATCCATATTAAAGCCAACAAAGTTTTTATAAATATCATCTGCAGAAGGCAAAAAAACTAAATTGCAACCAGCTTTATCTAACAAGTCCAAATCTCTTTGGTGATTTACTGGATAATTCTCGAAATCGCTTTTATCATTAAATTGCCTAGGATTAACAAAAACAGAAACTACAGTAATATCATTATTCTTTACAGATTGTTCTACTAGCGAAATATGCCCGTCATGCAAAGCACCCATTGTCGGAATAAACCCAATAGTTTTATTACTTGTTATTCGTAACTCCCTCAAATATATCTGTGTATCTGACACATTATGTATCACTTTCATTGCAAATTATTTTGTGCGAATATAAATATTTGACAACTCAATCCAAATGAGTTTTATCTACTTTGCAATAATTTTCATAAAAATTCTATAAAAATTGCTTTTAAAAATGTGTTATTTTAATAAAAAACATTTACAAAAACCCGATATTTAGCTTAACATCACAAAATATCGGGTTTCAAAAGTTTTTACCGGCTTAATTTCTAATATTCGTCTTCATTGAAGAAAAAATCATCCTTACTAGGATAATCAGGCCAAATATCTTCGATACTATCGTATGCTTCGCCTTCATCTTCAATTTCTTGGAGGTTTTCAATAACTTCCAATGGAGCTCCTGAGCGTATCGCAAAGTCAATCAGCTCATCTTTTGTTGCCGGCCAGGGTGCATCTTCGAGTTTTGATGCTAGTTCCAATGTCCAATACATATTAATTATTATTTGAGGTTAAACATTTCATAAATCGGACTGCGAAATAAACAAAAATATTTGAATTATAAATTATTATTCCATAATATTTCATTAATATTATTGTCGAAGGCGTATTTTCGTCCCATAACAAACAGTAAATCAGAGAGTCTGTTCATAAAAACAATAATATTATTATAGTCGTTTGTAGCTCCTTCGATTGAGATTATTCGTCTTTCGGCACGCCGACAAACTGTTCTCGAAATATTACACCAACTAATTAGCTCACTACCTGCTGGAATAACAAAATTATCAAGGCTTGGCAAATCTTTACAAAACCTATCTATTGATTGCTCAAGAGAGTCGATATCTTTTTTTTGTATAGTTCGCAATTCGGGCAATGGGAACTCTGCATCTTTATCAACAGCAGCAAGAGATGCCCCTATATCGAACAGTCTGTTTTGAATAAATTCGATAAGGTTACGGTCATAATCGTCAATCTCAAAGTTTCTTATCATACCTACAAAAGAGTTTAACTCATCGACTGTTCCGTAAGCTTCAAGTCTTATATTATCTTTGCTAACTCGCTGTCCTCCTAATAATGATGTTGAGCCTTTATCTCCAGTTTTTGTATAAATCTTCATAATTTCCGATTTTTTTATCTGGTTTTTTCTATTTGTTAAATTAAAAAAAGTTTACTAAGGAATTGTCTAGCAATAACTTATCTCATAGCTTGGTTTTCGTTAATAATGTCAGATTCAACTTTACCATCTCTCAAACGTATGATACGTCTAGCATGAAGTGCAATATCTTCCTCATGAGTTACAACTACAATGGTATTTCCTTTTTTATAAATATCTTCAAATAAAGTCATTATTTCGATAGATGTTTTAGTATCAAGGTTTCCAGTTGGTTCGTCAGCTAATATTATTGAAGGCTCGTTTACTAAAGCTCTTGCAACCGCAACACGCTGCCGCTGACCTCCCGACAATTCGTTTGGTTTATGCAGTACTCTATCTGTCAAACCCACATCCTGCATTACCTTATCTACCCGTGGAATTCTGTTTTTTCGCGGCATACCAGCATACACTAAGGGCAACATTACATTTTCAAAAGCTGTGTATCGTGGCAATAGATTAAATGTTTGAAACACAAAACCAATTTCCCTATTGCGAGTATTTGCAAGTTCATTGTCTGTCATATCGCTTACATCTGTACCATTAAGAACATAAGTTCCTTTAGTTATTGTATCAAGACAACCAATAATATTCATTAATGTTGATTTTCCGCTACCCGAAGGTCCCATTATTGCAACATATTCGTTCTCGCCAATATTTATACTAACATCTCGCAAAGCTTCGACAGTTATTGTACCAACGTAATAATTTTTTACAATATTTTTGAGTTCAATTATTTCCACCTTATAAGAATTTGAGATTATTTGTCAAGTTTCCTAATCTTTTTATGCTAAGATTATTTTGGTTCAAATTTAATAATTTATTTTTTTATATCAAGATGTTTAAATAAATTTAATTTTTATTAGCTCGCTCGGATTTAGGTTTGCTGAGCGAACAGAGGAAAAGAATATATCGTCCCTAACGGGACTTACAAAACACTAACTATTAGCACCTTACCAACATTACGTCCCTAACGGGATTAATTAAGCAAACACTAATATTTCAAATAAAAATCCCCTTTTGACAATTCATTATAATTTTTAAAAATTAAGCCAACACGAAACATATTTGTATTAAAAGCACCATTATTTCTATTACAGAGATATTTCCATGCTCTATACATATCCGCTGACCAATTAATATCATCAATTATATAGATACATCTCTCTGCTGCAAGGTTCTTGTTTATGTACTCATAATATTTTATCACACTTTTTGAATTATGATTGCCGTCTATATATATAAGGTCAAATTTTTGACCAGCTAATTCATTATTGTCAAAAACCGAATCAAAATCATTATTTATAAACTCAACATTTTTTATGCCTTTTTGTGCAAATTTGGTTTTTGTAAACTTATAAGTTTCTGGGCATGCTTCGATACTTGTGAGTTTAATACTTTTGTCGGCAAGAGCAAAATACATTGTTCCAACACCAAGCGAAGTACCAAGTTCGAGTACTGATTTTACATTGTATTTACGAACAATTTTTTGAAACAATACCCCATGCTTGCTTTTAATAGCAGATGTTTTTGCAATTTTACTAATAATTCTTTTGGCAGATTTTAATGTCTTTGAACCTGTTCCACAATCGAGAATCTCAATTGAATTGCTATTAGACAACAATTCTTTGCGGTAATTTTCAACATCCAAAGCACTATTTGTGGTAAAATATTGATTTAAAATATAATTTTCAAAATAATCCCCTCCAGCCGAATTCTTTTTTGGCATTAATGGATAAAATATGTTACCGGGAAACTTCAAATTATTTTTATCTTTGTGTTAAATAATAATTTGTAAAAATAATAAAAAGGAATAAACTCCCTCTTGCATTAAAAAATTATGCACACAATACTTGATACCGAAATAACTTATCTTCCAGGAGTTGGTCCTAAAAAGGCAGCACTTCTCAATGAAGAGCTTGGTATCCAAACATTTGCTGATCTATTATTTCACTTTCCCTACCGATATATTGACAGAAGTAAATTTTATAAAATAAGTGAGTTACATAAAGACTTACCCTATATTCAAGTAAAAGGAAAATTTACACATTTTGAAACCAGCAGTATCGGCAAAGGACGAAAGAAATTAACTGGCTATTTTGGCGATGAGACTGGCATTGTGGAAATTATTTGGTTTCAATCAACAAATTGGATACAGAGTTCCTTAAAAAAGACATCCGAATATGTTATTTTTGGAAAGCCCACAAGTTTTGGAAATCAAATAAATATTGTTCATCCAGATATTGAGGATTATAATAAATGGCAAAACAAACTTGTAAATGCACTGTATCCGCAATATAGTTCTACCGAAAAGCTAAACCAATCTTATCTAAATTCAAAAGCAATTCAAAAATTGGTGGACACTTTGCTAAAAAAAGTAAAAGGCCAAATTTATGAAACTTTGCCAGTTTATTTGAGAACACAATACAATCTAAAAAGTCTCGAAGAAAGTCTTTTTGAAATACATTTTCCCACAAGTGTCGCAATACTAAATCAAGCTCAGTACAGAATTAAATTTGAAGAGCTTTTTTATATTCAATTAAATTTAATTCAAGCAAAACAAAGACGCAAAGAATCTTCAGTAGGTTTTGTTTTTGACAGGTCAAACGATAAACTTGTAAAGGAGTGTTTTTTTAGAAAAATTCCTTTTGATTTAACAAATGCACAAACACGAGTACTCCAAGAAATAAGGCAAGATTTAATATCAGGCAAACAGATGAACCGATTATTGCAAGGAGATGTTGGTAGCGGTAAAACTTTGGTCGCATTATTAACAGCACTAATTGCAATTGACAATGGCTATCAAGCTTGCATTATGGCTCCTACCGAAATATTAGCTCAGCAACATTACAGGTCTATTTCAAAATTTCTTGATGGACTTGATGTTAATATTGATTTGCTGACTGGCTCAGTTAAGAAAAAAGCCAGAACTCGTATTCACGAACAACTTGTATCGGGTAAGCTTAATTTACTTATCGGCACTCATGCAGTTATTGAAGACACGGTTGTATTTAACAATCTCGGTATGGTTGTTATTGACGAGCAGCATAGATTTGGAGTTGAACAAAGGGCAAAACTTTGGAAAAAAAACAATTTACCGCCACATATAATGATTATGACAGCAACACCAATTCCGCGTACCTTGGCTATGACTTTATACGGAGATTTGGATGTATCGGTAATTGATGAACTTCCTCCTGGCAGAACAAAAATAATAACAAAACATTTTAAAGATAGTGACAGATTAAGAGTTTTCGGCTTTATAAAAAAACAAATAGCCTTAGGGAGACAAACTTACGTTGTGTTCCCACTAATCTCGGAATCTGAAAATATGGATTACAAAGATTTAGAAGATGGTGTGGAAGGCTATAGCCGAGCTTTTCCAATTCCTGATTATCAAATTTCTGTTTTGCATGGACGCATGAAGCCTGACCAGAAAGAAATTTCAATGAATATATTTGAAAAAGGGCAAACTGACATTATGATTGCCACAACGGTTGTTGAGGTTGGTGTAGATGTTCCTAATGCCTCGCTAATGATAATTGAATCTGCCGAAAGGTTTGGATTATCACAATTACATCAACTGAGAGGACGTGTTGGTAGAGGTTCAGATCAATCATATTGTTTTCTTATGACAGGTGAAAAACTAAGCGAAAGTGCATATAATCGTATTCTTTGCATGGTAAATTCTACCGATGGTTTTGAAATTGCTGAAACAGACCTAAAATTGCGTGGTCCTGGAGATTTAGAAGGCAAACAACAAAGTGGTTTTACTTTCGACCTTAAAATGGCAAATCTTAGCCGAGACGGTCAATTATTACAATATGTTAAAGATATTGCCACCGAAATATTAGAAAAAGACCCCGAACTCACAGAATCAGAAAATCACGTGCTTGCAGTACAATTAAAAGAACAAAATAAAGGGAAAATAGACTTTAGTAAGATTAGTTAAAAACGGTTTTGCGGTTTTGCAAATCGTAGGTGGTTTCGGCTTACTTCGACAGGCTCTGACATCAATTCTTACTCAAACACCAACTTCTCCATCCATAAACAAAGAGCAAAAAGAACTATGAACAAGAACTAAACTGTGAAACGAGAACAGATTTCTCCCCCTTCTTTCGTCGGGGTCGAAATGACTGTTGTTAGAGAGTTAGGGCGAGGCTTGGTGGCGGCAAAGCCGCCACCAAGCCTCGCCTTTTAATAATATTATTACTTGTCATTTCGACCAACGGGAGAAATCTGTTTTTTTCGAGTATAATTTGAATAATTGAACACCTCGGCTTCGCCAGCAGGCTGATCAACCACCTTTCATCGCAGTATTCAAGGGGGCTGAGCGTTGTATTAATGGCTTGTCGAAGTAGGATTCGAGGCACGAGAATCGTCTCGAAGTCCCCGTTTTACTCATACACCAATTTCCATCCACAAATAAATGATAATACCAGCACTAAACTTTGTTCTTACTTCTAATGCGATGTGCCGAGCGAAGCCGAGGTGTTCTATTGTTCTATTGTTCTATTGTTCTATTGTTCTATTGTTCTATTGTTCTATTGTTCTATTGTTCTATTGTTCTATTGTTCTATTGTTCTATTGTTCTATTGTTCTATTGTTCTATTGTTCTA
>JAQVOR010000120.1:4950-9196 GCA_028702535.1 Bacteroidales bacterium | reverse complement strand
CTCCCCACTCCCCACTCCTCACTCCCCACTCCCCACTCTTTTTTACTTCCACCAACCCATTTTCATAATATACTCATACACTTTTGGAGGTAAAAAATATCGGATATCTTTATTGTTTTTGATTGCATTGCGAATAAAACTTGATGAAATTTCCATTTGTGGAGCATCAATTATATTGATATTTGCATTCTCAAATTCTGGTAACTCGGAGCAGGGACGCTTATAAACATAGATTTTGTAGTTGTCTAATATTATGCGGTAGTTTTTCCATTTATGCAAACTTTCTAAATTATCGCCACCCATTAATATACTAAAATTGACATCTGGATATTTCTCTTTTAAATATGTAAGTGTATTAATAGTGTAGTTTGGTTTTGGTAAATAAAATTCAATATCCGAAACTCTAAACTTTGGGTAGTCTTCAATTGCCAACTGAGTTAGATATTGTCTGTCTCTATCTTTAAGTAATGTCGATGCTTTTTTAGTTGGATTTTGGGGCGTTATCACAAACCAAAGTTCGTGTATGTCGCAAAACTCGGTTAAGTAGTTTGCAATAGCCATGTGTCCTATGTGGATAGGATTAAATGATCCAAAAAAAAGCAATATTTCGTTATTATTTGACATCTAATAATTCTATTTCAAAAACAAGTGTACTAAATGGGGCAATTACGCCGTGCTTTTCTTCTCCATAAGCGAGCCTAAATGGTATAATTATTAAGCAATGGTCGCCAACATTCATTAGTCTAATAGCTTCCTCAAGTCCGTCAATAACTTCATTATTGCCTACAATAAATTTAAAAGGTTCTTTTCGTTCAATAGTAGAGTCAAAAACAGACCCGTCAATAAAGCCTGCTGTGTATTCTAGTGTTACTACATTAGCTTTTTGAGGTTTTTTACCTGTTCCTTTGCTGATTGTAAAAATATTTAATCCCGACTTGGTTACTTTACGTGGCAAATCAATATTTAAAACATAACGTTCAATTAAACTGGCTTCTTGTGAAAGATAATATTGGTAAGTTTCTGCATTTTGTTTTACATAATCGCTACCGTCAAGAATTTTCTTCATTTTTATTCTAAAAATAAATTTGTCTCCTTGTTTTATGTAAGAGGGGATATGTACTTTATCTTGAGTGTAATTGAAAAAGTTTTTCGCATCAATTTTAAATGTTGCACTGTCGCCAGCTCTCATCATCATCAAGGCTTCTTCGAAACAACCTCCAGCATGAGAAGGTGGTGTAATTCGCATTTTAAAGTCCTTGTCTATCGTGCGAGTATCAAAAACCAAAGAATCTTTTATAGTTGAATATGTCATGTCAAAATACACTACATCACCAACTTTAGGATAAATTTTGCTTTTACTCGACTGTATATATTTATATTCTAATCCCGATTTTGTTTTCCTGTATATATTATCAATTTTATCTACAACATACTCGGTACTGCCGTCGGAATTAAAGATTAATACAGCAACATCTGAAGTATCATTTATTACTTTTATGGTATCAATGATTTCCTCGTCCGTTGTTGGAGATTGCTTTTTCTTCTTGTTATTATTGCATGATAAAATCAATATAACACAAGAAAAAAGCAGAAATGTTTTTAGTGTTATTTTCATTTTTGCACACTTATAATTTCGATTTCAAATATTAGGGTTGAATATGGTGGAATATCATTAGTTCCTTTTTCTCCATAAGCCAGTTTTGATGGACAAATGAGCATTGCTTGGCCTCCTTCATTCATCATTCCGATACCTTCGTTCCATGCTTCAATCATTTGATTATCACCAAAAGTGAATTTTATTGGAGCTCTGTTATAAGTAGTCTCAAGAACAAGTCCATCAATAAATTTAACAGTATAGTGGACACTTACAGTATTTCCTGGTTCAACTTTTATATTTGAACCTTTATGTTGTTCAATAAAATACATCCCAGATTCAGTAGGTTCAACGTTAATATTAGCATTTTTTAGATACGTTTCTAATATTTCTAACTCAACTTCTTCTGATTGATGATACTTTTCAGATAAATGACTGTCAAACTGCTCATGTTTGAGAACTTCTAAGAGTTTAACTTTTATAATTATAAGATCTTGAGATTTTACTCCAGCGGGTAAATTTGAGAAAGATTCGGAAGATTTAAGAAAACTCTCCGCATTGATTTTAAAAATAGTTGAATCACCAACACTCATTAGTGCAAGACCATCTTCAATACTTCCACCTGTATGTTTTGGAGGCTCAAGTTTACGTAAGTATTTCCTATCTGTATCTGTCGAATTAAAGAGCTCTTTACCGCTTTCGGTTTCGTAAGATAAACGTAATATCAAAACATCACCAATATTTGGTTTTGCACCATTTTCTGTAAATACTATTTTGTATTTTAAGCCAGACTCATGCGTTTCAAAGCCATTTTTATCAACATTACATGAAAATAAAAATACACTCAAAACAATTAGAAGCAAAAAAATATTTTTCATAATAAAAATTTAATCAATTTTATCGTTTAAACTAATTAGTTCCACATCATAAATAATTATAGAATACGGTGGAATTAGGTTTCCGTCTCCTGGAACGCCAAAAGCAAGATGAGGTGGTAATATAAAACGTGCTTTGTCGCCAACTCGCATCATTAGCAATCCTTCGTTAATCCCAGTTTCTTGTTGATTGTGTCCAAGATGTAAAAACTTATTGCCTGTTTTATCAGATGAATAAAGCAAATCTCCGTTAAGCAGCATTACTGTGTAAGTAAATTCGGCAATTTTACCATCTTTAGATTTTTCACCGTCTCCATTTTTATAAATTTGATAGTAAAGTCCAGTACCAGAAATTTCCATATTCCATTTACGTCTTTCAATAAACTTATCGATAACAGTATAATCAATTGCAACAATTTCTTTATTCCACTCTAATAGTTCTTTTTCGTGTTCCTTTTTTACTATAGAGTATGGCAATGGTTGTGCTGTCGAATTATTGGCTTGTTCGTTATTGCATCCTACTAGAATAAGCAAAGAGGCAAGTATTCCAACTAGTATTTTAATCATTTTCATAATCACTAATAATTATAGTTTTTCAGAATTGTTTTGTAATCCTGTAATGACTCAACGAATTTTTCGATAGTTTCTTGTAATGACTTATGACTTTCTCCTCCAGCAGCATTAATATGTCCACCTCCATTAAAATATTTAGCCGAAAACTCATTAACAGGGAAACTTCCTTTTGAGCGCAAACTAATTTTTACAAAATTATCTCGTTCAATAAAAATTGCTGAAAAGATTACGCCTTTAACCGATAAGGGGAAGTTTACAAAATTTTCAGTATCACCAAATTTCTCTTTAAATTCTTTACGGTCTTTTGCAGTAATATAGATGTAACCTGTTTTTAACTCAGGAATTATTACCATTCTGTTGAGCATAACATGACCCATAAAAAGCATACGCTCTTGCGAGAAACTGTTATAGACTCTATCATAAATAATATCTTTTTCGATGCCGAGCTTTAATAATTCCGAAACTATTCTAAAAGTATTCGGATTGGATGAATTAAAGCTAAAACAGCCTGTGTCGGTCATTATGCCAACATATAAACAGGTCGCAATATCTTTATCTAAGTATTGTTTTAAATAAGTATTTTCAATTATTTCAAAAAGCAATCCAGCTGTTGAACAATAATCTGTTTCCGAAAATAATAAATCTGTAAAGTTTTCAGGATGTGGATGGTGGTCAATAAGTACTTTGTAAGCATCTGAATTATTAAATCTTTCTGCGACATTTTTTATTCTGCTAAGAGCATTAAAATCAACACCAATAAGCATATCTGCATTTTTAAAGATATCTGGATTTGATTCTGTTTTTTTACCCAAACTTGTCAAATTTTTTCGTCCTGGCATCCAAAACAAAAATGATGGATATTGAGTTGGGCTTATCACATTTGCGTTTTTGCCTGCATTTCGTAAAACAAGACATAAGGCAAGAGCCGAACCAATTGCATCGCCATCGGGGTTGTAGTGAGGAACAATAATGATGTTTTCTGCCTCTTGAACTTTTGCTTCAAAGACTTTTAGTTCCTTAGAATATTTACTAATTTTTGACATATTTATGTTTTATTTCAAAACCTTAAAAATAAGGCAAATTATTTAAAGTGAGAAATAAAATCTGTTTTAATGCTAATATAAATATATTTGTTAAGGTGTCTGATACTTGTTAAGGTGTCTGATACTTGTTAAGGTGTCTGATACTTGTTAAGGTGGCTGAG
>JAQVOR010000120.1:0-4850 GCA_028702535.1 Bacteroidales bacterium | reverse complement strand
TTTTGGCATCAGCCAAAATGTCTCGAAGTCTCCGTTTCTTTAATTACAATCCGAGTGTTGTTATTAATTATTAAAGCATTGCACTAAGTTGGTTGTGAGCACTAAGGAGACTGAGGGTTTTGGCACCAGCCAAAATGTCTCGAAGTCTCCGTTCAAAATGTATAGAAACCACAGTTCCCTTTAATTTGCAATCCAAGTGTTGCTTTTACATTTTGTTGATAATCTTGTTAAAAAACTAATCTGTTTTTATCTTGTAAATTTATCTAATATTACTATGTTTGACAAAATTATATTATGAACAAAAAGATTGAATTAATAGCCGCAGTAACTAACATTCCAGTTAGACAAATACTCAATACGCTTGAGCTTTTTGATGGAGGTGCGACTATTCCTTTTGTTGCTCGTTATCGTAAGGAAAGAACTGGTGGGCTTGACGAAGAACAGTTAGAAAGTATTCGCAAACAGAATGAGTATTTTACTGATATAATTGCACGTAAAGAAACAATTCTTGGGGTTATCGAAAAACAAGATTTACTTACGGATGAGCTTAAATCTAAAATAGAATCTACTTGGGATGCAAATAAACTTGAAGATATTTATTTGCCTTATAAACCAAAAAAACGCACAAGAGCTTCTATTGCAAAAGAAAAAGGACTTGAGCCTCTTGCAGATATAATATTTGAACAGAAGAATATTGATATTGAGAAATTGGCGGCTACATATTTGAATGATAAAGTTAGCTCAATTGAAGAAGCACTTGCCGGTGTAAATGATATAATTGCTGAGAAAATTTCTGAGAGTTCATCGGCTCGTGAACGTGTTCGGAATCTTTTTGCTGAAGAAGCAGTTATAACATCAAAACTTGTAAAAACTAAAGCTGATGAGGCTGTTAAATATACCGACTACTTTGAATTTTCGCAAAAATTAAATAAATGTCCTTCGCATAGAATACTCGCAATTAGAAGAGCCGAAAAAGAAGGTTTTTTAAGAGTAAATGTTTCGCCCGTAGAAGAGAATGCTATAAAACGTTTGCGGTATTTATTTGTAAAATCTAAAAATCAAAGTTCGCAAATTGTTGAGGAGGCTTTAAAAGATTCATATTCACGTTTGATAAAGCCCTCAATTGAGAACGAGTTTGCTGCTTTGAGCAAAAATATTGCTGATATTTCGGCAATTGATGTGTTTGCAAATAATCTGAGACAGTTATTATTAGCTCCTCCTTATGGAAAAAAACGTATTCTTGGGATAGATCCAGGTTATCGATCAGGTTGTAAAATTGTTTGTATTGACGAGCAAGGCGATTTATTGCATAACGAAACAATATATCCGCACAAACCTCAAGAAGACACTGCAATGGCGATGAAGAAGATGAACTCTTTGGTTAGCAGTTTTAAAATTGACGCTGTTGCAATTGGAAATGGAACTGCAAGTCGGGAAACAGAGAGTTTTGTTAAACGGATAAAATTTGATAGAGAAATACAGGTCTTTGTTGTTAGTGAAGATGGAGCGTCTGTGTATTCGGCTTCTTCTGTTGCTCGTGAAGAGTTCCCACAATATGATGTTACGGTGCGTGGAGCGGTTTCTATTGCTCGAAGACTGATGGATCCGCTTGCCGAACTCGTGAAAATTGATCCGAAATCTATTGGAGTGGGACAATATCAACATGATGTTGACCAAAAACTATTAAAAGAAAGTCTCGACAGGGTTGTCGAAAGTGCTGTTAATAGTGTTGGCGTGAATCTTAATACTGCTGGAAAACATTTGTTAAATTATGTGTCAGGTTTGGGCCCAGTACTTGCTAAAAATATTGTTGATTATCGTAGCGAAAATGGAGCGTTTAAAAACCGAAAACAACTAATGAAAGTGCCACGTCTTGGTGCAAAAGCGTTTGAGCAATGTGCCGGGTTTTTGCGTATAGATGGTGGAGAAAATCCTTTAGATAATACCGCAGTACATCCAGAATCGTATCATATTGTGCAAAAAATGGCAAAAGATATTGGTAAAAAAATTGATGAGTTGGTACAAGAGACAGAAGTTCTAAAAGGAATAAATCTGTCAAAATATATTACATCCGAAATTGATTTGCCTTCATTAAATGATATAATTAAAGAGCTTGAAAAACCCGGACGAGATCCGCGAAAAGCTATAAAGGTAATGGAATTCGATAAAACAATTTATAAAATCGAAGACCTTAAAGTTGAAATGGAATTGCCTGGTATTGTTACAAATTTAACGAATTTTGGAGCATTTGTAGATATCGGTATTAAAGAAAACGGCTTGGTGCATATCTCTCAAATTTGTGATAGATTTATTTCAAATCCAGCAGAGGAATTGAGCTTGCATCAACATGTAAAAGTGCGAATTGTAGAGATTGATATTGATAGAAAAAGAATACAATTATCTATAAAAGGGGTTAAACAATCATAAAATTACGAACAGAATGATTATAATATTGTTATTGCTAAAAAGAAGAACTATAATATGAGTAAAAAAGTAATTGATCTTGATAATGTTGTGGTAAAATTTGCAGGTGATTCCGGTGATGGAATACAACTGTCGGGTATGCAATTAACCAATACAACTGCACAAATGGGAGAGGAGGTTGCGACTTTCCCTGATTATCCTGCCGAAATTAGAGCTCCTCAGGGAACTATTGGTGGTGTTTCTGGCTTTCAGTTGCACTTTGGTAAAAATATCCATACTCCGGGAGATAAGTGCGATGTGCTTGTGGCTTTAAATCCTGCCGCTATTATGGCTAATATTAAAATGATTAAAAGAGGCGGAACAATAATTGCCGATATTGATACTTTTACAGATAAAAATTTTGAGAAAGCTGGTTTTAAAGATGATACTCTTGAAATTATTAAGCAAGATTATAAACTTATCGAAGCCCCTATTAGCTCTATGACTCAAGAGACACTTAAAGATAGTGGTTTGGAAACTAAAGTAATTATGAAAAGTAAAAACATGTTTGCTTTGGGCATAGTTTATAATTTATTTGGTTTTCCAACAAAATATTCGGAAGCTTATTTTGAAGATAAGTTTAAAAATAAACCAGACTTGATAAAAGCTAATATAAAGGTTTTAAAGGGAGGCTTTAATTATGCAGCAGCTATTCAGGCTATGCCTTCATTTAGAATTGCCTCACAAACAGATCTTGAAGGAAAATACCGAAATATAAGTGGTAATGTTGCTACTGCGTGGGGTCTGTTGGCAGCATCCGAAAAAACTGGTCTAGAATTGTTTTTAGGCTCATATCCAATTACACCAGCCTCCGATATATTGATTGAAATTGCAAATCGTAAAGATCTTGGAGCAAAATCCTTTCAGGCCGAAGACGAAATTGGCGGTATTGTTAGTGCAATTGGGGCATCTTTTGCCGGTAATCTTGCTGCAACTTCAACTTCTGGTCCTGGTTTAGCATTAAAGTCGGAGGCTCTCGGACTTGCTGTTATTACTGAACTTCCGCTTGTTGTTGTGAATGTTCAACGGGGTGGTCCATCTACAGGCTTGCCTACAAAAACCGAGCAGTCTGATCTTTTTCAGGCTCTAACAGGACGAAATGGCGAAAGCCCTATTCCAGTTTTGGCTGCAAGTACGCCCACAAATTGCTTTACTATGGCTTACGAAGCAGCTCGAATAGCTTTAGAGCACATGACACCAGTTTTGCTTTTATCTGATAGCTATCTTGCAAATGGAACAGAGCCTTGGCTTATCCCTGCAATGAAAAATATGCCAAATATCCAAACAAAATTTGTTGATGCCAATAAAGAAAAGTATCTACCTTACGAAAGAGATAAAAATCTCGTTAGATCGTGGGCAATCCCTGGTATGAAAAATTTTGAACATCGTATTGGTGGTCTCGAAAAAATGGATATTACTGGTAATGTCTCATATATTGCTGCAAATCACGAAAAAATGACCGAATTGCGGGAAGCTAAAGTAGAAAAAATTGCAGATTTTATTCCAGAGTTAAAAATTGAAGGTTATATTGATAGTGATACTTTAATAGTTGGTTGGGGAAGTACTTACGGACATATTACTTGTACTGTAAATGAAATGAAAGAAGAGGGTGTTGAACTTGCACACGCCCATTTTAATTATATAAATCCGTTGCCCAAAAATACTGCTGATATTTTTAAAAAATATAAGAATATTATTGTTTGTGAGTTAAATCGTGGACAATTCGCTGGTTATTTAAGAATGAAATTACCTGATTTTAAATATAAACAAATCAATAAAATTCAGGGATTGCCATTTACAGTTGCCGAATTAAAAGCTCAGATTAAAAATCATTTAGACATTAAATAATATGGAAACAAATAAATATACCCCTAAAGATTTTAAAAGCCCGCAAGAAGTTAGATGGTGTCCAGGTTGCGGTGATTTTATGGTTTTAGCATCAGTGCAAAGAGCAATGTCAGAATTAGGACATAATAAAGAGGATTATGCGGTTATTTCTGGTATTGGATGCAGTTCGAGATTTCCTTACTACATGAATACTTATGGTTTTCATGGGATACATGGGCGTGCTGCTTTGTTGGCATCAGGTACCAAAATTGCAAATCCTAAACTTAGTGTTTGGCAAATTACTGGCGATGGAGATGCTCTGGCAATTGGTGGCAATCATTTTATTCATGAAATTAGACGTAATGTCGATCTAAATGTTTTGCTCTTTAATAACCAAATATATGGTTTAACAAAAGGACAATATTCGCCAACATCGACTAAGGGACAAAAATCCGTAACTTCGCCGTTTGGCACAATCCCCCTTCGACTAAAATATCGATGAATATTATCGCTAACGATTGTATCTTTACATTGAGTTTCATGTAGAGACCGGTTTTCAA
>JAQVOR010000119.1 GCA_028702535.1 Bacteroidales bacterium | reverse complement strand
CGATCCCATTCCGAACTCGGAAGTTAAGCTTACCTGCGCCGATGGTACTGCATGTTTGTGGGAGAGTAGGTCGCTGCCAATCTTAAAAAAAACTTCATAAGAAATTATGAAGTTTTTTTTTATTAATTATTCTCTGTTTTAAAAAATTGTATCGAATTGGAATTCAATATCTATATTGCCTAATATTAGGTGTATTAGACATTTTTAACGCTTTTTTTGCAATGTATTCTAATGAACATTTTTAATGATATTTAGTTTAAAATAAGGATAGCATCCTAACAGACTTTAAATTTATAAGATATCAAATTTTTAGTCATAAACACGTTGTTAAAACTTGAACTCCTATTTTTAGTAAAAAAGTCAAAACTGTTTATGTCCTCTGGACAAAATGAAAATTAGGTCATATTTTTTTGTTAGCATTAAAGTCCTAACGGACTATTAAAATGATGTTGTAGGTAAATAGTTTATCTGATAATTTTTGCTCGTTAGGACATAAATGTCCTGAACTCAAAAATTATATCGAACTCAGGTCAATATGTTTTTCTCGTAGGCTATGCCTTGCGATGTAGTGGATCTGTCGAACTGGGCCAGTCGAACTGAGCTTTTGTCGAAAGGGAATACATTAGCGGATAAAGGAAAAAATTAACTAATCTTTTATCGGATAAAGTTAAAATAATACAAGTAAATACTAATTATTTCTTTACTAAAGTCAAATAACTAAAAGGAGGCTCATGCTCCAAATGTTCTTCTTTATGTTGAATCTCCCAATCCTCGTAATTGATTTCAGGGAAATAAATATCTGCGTCATATTTTTTATGAACCACAGTTAAATAAATTTTGTTGGCTAATGGCAAAAATTGTTTGTAAACCATGCCTCCACCAATAATAAAATTTTCTTTTTCTTTATCTGCAATTTTCAATGCATTCTCAATACTATCAACAACATCAACGTCAGGGATGCATTCATTAGCAATATCTGAAATAACTATGCTTCGTCTGTTTGGTAATGGTCGTTTAGGTAAGGATAAATAAGTTTTTCTGCCCATAATAATCGTATGATCAGTTGTGATTTCTTTGAATCTTTTTAAATCACCTGATATGTGCCATAGTAAATCGTTATTTTTTCCAATTGCGTTGTTTTCGGCAATCGCTACTATTATTGTAATGTCCATAATATTATCTTTAAACTGCTACTATACCTTTTATATGTGGATGTGGATTATAATTTAATAATTCAAAATCTTCATATTTAAAACTAAATATATCTTTAATATTAGGATTTATTTTCATTGTTGGCAATGGTCGAAGCTCTCGTCTTAATTGAAGATCAACTTGCTCTAAATGGTTGAGATAAATATGAGCATCTCCAAAAGTATGAATAAATTCTCCTGGTTCATATCCAGTTACTTGTGCTACCATTAAGGTAAGCAGAGCATAAGATGCAATATTAAACGGTACGCCTAAAAAAAGGTCGGCACTTCTTTGATAAAGTTGACACGAGAGTTTATTGTCTGCTACGTAAAATTGGAATAATGTATGACATGGCGGAAGAGCCATTGTATCAATATCTGCAACATTCCATGCACTAACAATATGGCGTCTGGAATCTGGTTTGGTTTTTAGACTGTCGATTAGGTTTGTAATTTGATCAATGCTTTTTCCATCTGCACATGGCCACGAACGCCATTGATATCCATAAACATGACCAAGATTTCCATTTTCATCTGCCCATTCGTCCCAAATTTTGACTCCGTTTTCTTTTAAGTATTTTATATTTGTATCTCCTTGCAAAAACCAAAGTAATTCATGTATTATAGAGCGTAAATGTACTTTTTTTGTAGTTATACATGGAAAACCTTCAGATAAATCAAATCTCATTTGATGACCAAAAACGCTTATCGTTCCAGTTCCAGTTCTGTCAGTTTTTTGTGTTCCATTATTTTTTACCTGTCTTAATAAATCAAGATATTGTTGCATAATATTTATTTTATCCCATTATTATTCCGACCATAGTTGCCGATAATAAAGACGCAATTGTTCCTCCAATAAGGGCTTTAATACCAAATTTAGACAATTGTGTTCTTTGGTTTGGAGCTAGCGAACCAATTCCACCAATCTGTATCCCGATTGATGCAAAGTTTGCAAAACCGCACAACATATATGTTGCCATTATTATGGATTTTTGCTCACTAAAAATTCCACTGCTTTTCAATTCTGCTAGGCTCATATACCCGATAAATTCACTCATAATAAGTTTTTCGCCAAGCAAACGTCCAACAAAAGTAATATCTTCGGCACCTACTCCAATTAACCACATTAAAGGTGCAAAAGCGTAACCAAGAATAAACTCGAGCGACAGACTGTCATATTGTCCATTAGTAAAATCAGCGATAATCGGATTTAAGTGTGTCCAAATTCCGATTTTTCCAACAATAAAATTAAACATTGCAATAAATGCGACAAATACTAAAAGCATCGCTGCCACATTAACTGCTAATTTTAAACCTTCGGTGGTTCCATTCGACATTGCATCAAGAAAATTTGCTCCTGCCTTATCTTTTGATACTTCAACATTTTCATTTACTGGTTCTGTTTGTGGACATAATATCTTAGAAACTACCACCGCACCGGGTGCGGCCATTACAGATGCGGCTAATAAATGTTTTGCAAATTCGAGCCGGAGTAAAGGATCATCTCCACCTAAAAAACCAATGTATGCTGCTAAAACTCCTCCAGCCACAGTAGCCATTCCACCAATCATCACTAACAAAATTTCAGATTTATTCATTTTTGCGAGATAGGCTTTAATCATTAGTGGAGATTCTGTTTGCCCTAGAAAAATGTTTCCAGCAACAGATAAACTTTCAGCACCGCTAATTTTCATAGCTTTAGTCATTACCCAAGCAAGTGCATGAACTACTTTTTGTATAATCCCGAGATAAAACAATACGCTTGTAAGGGCTGAGAAAAATACAATTGTGGGTAAAATTTGAAAAGCAAAAATATATCCATAAGTATTTACATCCATTAAACCTCCAAGCAAAAACTCCGCACCTTCACCCGAGAATGCTAAAATTTTAACAAATATTTTTCCTACAAATTCAAATATAGCTTTTATAAATGGAACTTTCAAAACACCTATTGCTAAAATAGCTTGTGTGGATAGCCCTATTAAAACAACTCGCCATGATATTTTTTTCCTGTTTGTACTAAATATCCAAGCAATAAATATTAAGACAATCATTCCTAATAGTCCACGCATTAGAGACATAAAACTAAATCCTGCCTGAGGTTTTAATGTTTTATTTACAGTCGAAGTTGAGTCGGGTCGAAATAATACTAACTCTCCTGTTGCGGTGCTAATTTTTATCGTGTCAGACGAAACTACTGTTAAACCAATAGCTTCAAATCCAGCAATTTCGGTGCTATCATTTATGCTTTGATGTTTAAATACATTAGCTCCTTGAAATAAAATCAAACTATTATTATCATTATTTAAGAAGCCTAGTGAATCTATTTTCTTAAAATTCTCAAGAATATAACGATTGATTATTATATTACTATCTTTTATCTGATAGTAAACTGTTTCGCTTGATTCACCAAAATCAATTTTTAACAGATTATTTTTACTAAAATTATAAACAATTTTGTCTGCTCCCTCTTTATTATTTGTCCATTTCCCCATAAGGGTAAAATCATTTTCTGCAGCACTGCTAAATAGTGCGACGACACCTAGTAATAAAGTTAAAAATATACAATGTAACTTATTCATTATTTCTTTTATTAATTTCGTCTCTTATTATTGATGCTTTCTCGTAATCTTCGTTATTAATAGCTTCTTGCATTAAAGATTCTAACTCAGAGATTGAGTATTTTAAGAAATCTTTTAACTCATCTTTAGAATCTTTTCTTACTATTCTTTCATTTTCTGATTCATTGTCATCTTCAGTAACACTAAGCACTATACCAGCTTTTTCGATAATGTTTTCGGTAGTGTAAATCGGACAACTAAATCGTAAGGCTAATGCTACTGCATCAGATGTTCTTGAATCAATTACTGATGTTTGTCCATCTTTTTCAAAATACAATTTGGCATAAAAAACGCCCTCTTCAAGTTTATAGATAAAAACTTCTCGTAGTTTAATTTCATAAGTGTTGGATAGAGTAAAAAAAAGGTCATGAGTAAGAGGTCTTGGAGGTTTTAAATTTTCAAGATGAATAGCTATTGATTGTGCTTCAAAACCACCAATAATAATTGGAATTCTTTGCTCACTATTCTCCACCGATAATATTAAAGCATAAGCACCAGCCTGAGTTTGGCTGTATGATAGTCCGAGAACCTCTAATTTGACTTTATCCATTGCTTACTGTTTTAGCTACAAATATAAAAAATAATTTCTTGCTTAACCACGAATAAACTTAAAACTTTCTTTTATTAGTTTTTTATGATAATAATTTAAATTATGTAATGTTTTGAGCATACCCGTTTTTACATCTTTTAAGTTTCTCAAAATCAATTGATTCCCCTCACTCTCTTTAGGCTGAGGGGCAAAAAGGAAAATTAAAATTGAGTGTAAAAACGGATTTCCATATAATATTTATTCATTATTGTCTAATTCCTTTATAAAAGTTTCTAAATCTAATGAGGCTTTTTCCCATGCAGACATTTCTTTTTCAAGTTGTGTATTTATTTTTGTAAACATTTGATATGTAGTTGCAAGTTTTTTTTCATCGTGTTTATCGGGGGCTGAAAGCAATTTATTAAGACCTTCTATTTCAGTTTCAAACTTTTCGATTTGTTGTTCGTGTTTATGAACGGCTTTTTCTAATGAACGGCGTTTTTTGTCCTGCTCTTTACGTTCAAGATATAGTTGTTTATTATCCGATATGTTTTTGTTTGATTGTTGTTTTAATTGCTTGTCTTTAATTTCTATATCTTGAATGTTTTCTATTTTTCTACGTCTGATAAAGTCGTATATTCCACCTATATGTTGTTTTATTTTTTTATCGCGGAATTCATAAACTTTGTCAATTAAGCCGTCAAGAAAATATCTGTCGTGTGATACAAGAATAAGTGTACCATTATATTTAAGAAGAGCTTGTTTTAAAAGGTCTTTTGACCTGATGTCCAAGTGGTTTGTTGGCTCATCTAAAACTAACAGGTTGTATGGCTCAAGCAAAAGCTTTGCAAGCGACAAACGTGAATGTTCACCTCCTGAAAGTACTTTAACTTTTTTGTCAATATCTTCGCCCGAAAATAAAAAAGATCCTAAAATATCTCTTATTTTAGTTCTAACATCTCCAACGGCGACCTTATCAAGAGTTTCAAAAACTGTTAAATTAGGATCTAACAATTCATCTTGGTTTTGTGCAAAATATCCAATTTTTACATTATGCCCAATTTTTAAAACCCCTTCGTCATAAGGTAAATCCCCAACAAAAATCCTTGATAATGTCGTTTTCCCCTCACCATTTCTGCCTATAAATGCTATCTTTTCGCCTCTTTCGATTACAAAATCAATTTTGTTTAAAACGGTGTGTTTACCATAAGATTTTGAAAGTTCTTTAGTTTCAACAACAACATCTCCCGCACGTGGAGCAGACGGAAACCTTATGTTTATCGAAGCATTGTCAAGATCATCAATATCAACTAATTCTAATTTCCCTAAGTGTTTAATTCGAGATTGAACCTGATTAGCTTTTGTGGCTTTATAACGAAAACGCTCAATAAATTTTTCGGTATCATTAATAATCTTTTGCTGATTATCGTATGCAGCAAGTTGTTGCTGAATTCTTTCTTCTTGTAAAACTTTAAATTTTGAGTATGGTACTTTGTAATCGTAAAGAGTCCCAGCATTTATCTCAAGAGTGCGATTAGTAACATTATCAAGAAATGCCCTGTCGTGAGAAATTAACAATACCGCTCCCTTATATTGCGATAAAAATTCTTCTAACCATTGAATTGCTTCAATATCGAGATGGTTTGTGGGCTCATCAAGTAAAATAATCTCAGGATTTTGTAATAAGATTTTGGCAAGCTCTATCCGCATTCGCCAGCCTCCGCTAAATTCTGTTACTTTACGCTCAAAGTCTGATTGTAGAAAGCCTAAACCTTTTAAAATTTTCTCGGTTTCAGAAACAATATTATCTGTTCCAAAAAGAGCAAGGCGCTCGTTTAAAGTGCTTATTTGTTCAATTAGCTCAAGATATTCTTCACTTTCATAGTTTGTTAGAACCGATAACTTGTGATTTACTTTTTCTAATTTTGCCTCAAGTGTTGTTATATCTTTAAAAGCCGATTTTGCATCTTCAAGAACCGTAATATTTTCGCTGCTAACTTTCATTTGCTGAGGTAAGTAGCCAATTTGGATGTCGGAGCTTCCTGATATACTTCCTTCGCTAGGACTTATTTCACCGTAAATTATTTTTAACAGTGTAGATTTTCCAGCACCATTTTTCCCAACTAAACCAATACGATCTCGTGAATTAATCATAAATCCAAGATTTGTAAACAACTCAAACCCACCAAACCGAACACACAGATTGTTTATAGATATCATATCAATATGGGATTAGACCTCCAAAATATTTTCAATAGCCGTATCGTATTTTTGCGTCTCGTCCGAAATAAATCCAAAAGATTTGTCATCAATTCTAAGTTCTCCTTTAGTTACGTGACCCAAAGTAGAGAATGGAAACTTATTTTCAAGCATAAAATCAATAAAATCAGGATCTTTTTCAATTTCAACCGATATGACCACACGCCCTTGGGCTTCGCCAAACAAAAACGCATCTGTTCTAAATTCGGCAGGAGTTGTAATGTCAAATCCAAGTTTATCTGGCATAGCCGACTCTAATAAACTAATGTATAAACCTCCATCGGATACATCGTGCATTGAGTTTACTAAATTTCGTTTTGCAAGTTCTTGTAATATGTTTACAAGTTTCACTTCAAACTCAAGATTAAATTCTGGGGCAGGCGATTGTTTTATATTATGATACGAAAACAGATATTCTGATGAAGCAATATCATTACTTGGAGTTCCCAACATATATATCATATCTCCTTTTTGTTTAAAAGCCAATGATGTTTGATGCAATTTATCTTCTAATATTCCTAGCATACCTATTGTGGGAGTGGGTGCAATAGGCTCTGTTTTTCCATTAATATTTGTTTGATTATAAAATGAAACATTACCGCCTGTAACTGGAGTATCAAACTTTCTGCAAGCAGTCCCCATCCCTTTTATAACATTTACAAATTGCCAAAATACTTCAGGATTATATGGCGATCCAAAATTTAGACAATTGCTTATTGCCAACGGCTTTGCTCCAGTACAGGCAATGTTTCTGGCTGCCTCAGCCACAGCAATCATTGCACCTTTTTCGGGATCAGCTTTTACATATCTGCTATTACAGTCAGTTGTTACGGCTAAGGCTTTGTTAGTCCCTTTTATATTTATAATTCCTGCATCTGATGGACGATTTGTACTAAGATTTACTGTTCTTACCATACTGTCGTATTGTTCGTAAATCCAGCGTTTCGATGCTATATTTGGATGTACGGTAAGAAAATCTGCAACTTCTTTTAAGTTGACATTCTCAGAAACATCCGTGGTTTTAAATTTATTATACTCTTTAATATATGAGGGTTCTTTATATTCTCGGTCATAAACAGGAGCTCCGCCACCTAGTACAAGACTGTCTGCAGGAACTTCTGCAACTAATTTATCATTGTAGTAAAAATAAAGTTTGTCTTCGTTTATTACTTCGCCAATTTTTGCACAATTCAAATCCCATTTTGCAAAAATATCCTCAACAATTTTTTCTTGACCTTTTTTAATTACTACAAGCATTCTTTCTTGAGATTCGCTTAATAATATCTCCCAAGCCTCCATATTTTGTTGACGTAATGGAACATCAGAAAGGTTAATTTTCATGCCGCATTTTCCTTTTGCCGACATTTCGCTTGTTGAACAAATAATACCAGCAGCACCCATATCTTGCATGCCAACTATAGCATCAGTATCGGCTAATTCAAGACTCGCTTCAAGTAAAAGTTTTTCTTGAAATGGATCTCCTACTTGAATTGATGGAATGTCATCGGCAGAATCTTCGGTAAGGTCGGCTGACGCAAATGTTGCTCCATGTATCCCGTCTTTGCCTGTTGATGAACCAACAATATAAACAGGATTTCCCTCGCCATAAGCAATAGCCGAAATCATTTTACCTTTTTCCATTATCCCCACCGACATTGCATTTACTAAAGGATTAGTTTCGTATGAATCATCAAAGAAAACTTCTCCGCCTAATACTGGTACTCCAAATGAATTACCATAATCTCCAATTCCTTTTATAACTCCTCGTAATAACCATTTTGTGCGATCGGTATTAATATCTCCAAACCGCAAAGAGTTTAATTGAGCAATCGGGCGTGCTCCCATAGTAAAAATGTCACGGTTTATTCCTCCAACTCCTGTAGCTGCTCCTTGATATGGTTCAACTGCCGAAGGGTGATTGTGAGATTCTATTTTAAATGCACATGCAAGATTATTTCCTATATCTACTAATCCAGCATTTTCCTCACCTGCTCCAGTTAGTAAACATCCACCTTCTCTAGGTAAAGTTTTTATCCATTTTATTGAGTTTTTGTAAGACGCATGCTCACTCCACATCACAGAATAAATACTTAATTCCGTAAAATTAGGCACACGTCCCAAATAATCTTCTATCATTTTAAATTCTTCGGCATTGACACCTAGGCCTTTAGCAACTTCGAGGTTTACTTTTGATTCTGACATAGTTTTATGTTTTTTAAAGAAACAAACTTACATAATTTTTATAATATTTCATCGTATAAAGTGATTTAGTTATGAAAAACTTAATTTTGAAATTGCAAATAAATAGTAATGATTCCACGCGGGAGATACGACTGACGTGTTCTTTCTTGTTGGTTTATAATGTTTTAAAACTTACGAGTGAGCAACTTGTTCTGAGCGTAGCCGAAGCAAGCGAACGACAAGTCAAAACTTTTCACTTTTCTCTTTTCACTCCCAACTCCTCACTCCCAACTCCCAACTCCTCACTCCCAACTCCCAACTCCTCACTCCCAACTCCTCACTCCCAACTCCGCACTCCCAACTCCCCACTCCTCACTCCCAACTCCCAACTCCGCACTCCCAACTCCTCACTCCCAACTCCCAACTCCCAACTCCACACTCTTCTCTCCCTTAATACCCTCCCCAAAATTTTCTCAAACTCCATTCTGTAGCAGCAAAA